>JADGAQ010000069.1 GCA_015231925.1 Magnetococcales bacterium | reverse complement strand
ATGATGGTCCCCAGACCCCTGCAATAATGCAAAAATGAAACAGAAACGGAATTAGTAATAGAACTGGCCGCAGCTTGGCATGCGAAAGATCGGTGTGAGGGAAGGCCGTCAAGACAATCTGCCCCGGCAGTTTCACGTCCACCGCTCCCGAAGGTCATCCAGTGTGTAAACAACCGGGTCATCTTCCATCCCACGCAATGCCTGCACCATGGACAACTCGGAAAAATCAACATCGTTCCAGTCCTCCCCCGGGGAAAGCTGACGTTCCTCCGGCTCAAGGCGCTCCAGGAGAAACTCCACGAAATCAAATACTTCCGCCTGTTTCACCTCTGGCAAGGACTCAACTTTCTTAATAAGCTCAGAGATAATCATTTTCCCCTTCCTCACACTCCGCGCAGCCCCTCCGATCAGATAAGAAAAACTCATCTTTACTTAACATCTACCTTTTCTGGTCTCTTAATGGTATTTAGAACAAGTGTTGGCAAATCAGAGAACACCTTATAGGGCATTATCCGGAAATACAATCACGTCCGGGACTTTCGCGCATCCAGAGCATGCGCATACTTCATTGACAACATTTTGAATCTCCGATACATCGCTTGAATCATTAACAAAAATATATTTAATTTGCTCAACAGGAAGTGGAATATGATCCGAACCAGCCCCCCCGCCCAAAAATCCATGATTACCGACGACCCTCCACTCATATTCTTCATCTTCTACGAGAGACTTCATAGGCTGAAAATAGCAAAACAGATCAAGATATTTCTTATAATAGTGATTTTGAAAAATAGGGTCATTATCTGAAGACAGTACTATTGTACTCGCAAGCATCACACCCAAATTAATCGCAAGAAGTTTTCCAACTTGACTTCCTATATAAACAACACGATCCCCTTTATGCTCTCTTACCCATTCCTGAGTCACCACAATGCCATAGCTCCCAAACCGAGCTTTATGTTTGGCAATATCTCGCCCCTGCTGCATTTCGGTAAAACAAAGCATCGGAACAGCACCGCGACAACTCCCAACACCGCTTAATAAAACTTTTTTTCTGTCTTCCGATAGCCCAGCAAAATTCTTTACTGGTAATTCATTATGTTGATATAGATATCCCAATCTATCGTTAATAGTTGGAATAATATATTGCCCAAGGTACTCTTTCAGTTCCTCACCGTTGAAAAAGGAGAGTACTCAACATTATGTTTGGTTAACAAAAACCCTTCCCGCAAAGCTTGAACAAGATACTCTTTTTTCTTCATGCAATTCAACAGGTTCAATTAAATCCTCCATCTCTCAAGCCAAACAAAAATTACGACATATGCCGGCTTACATTCATTACGATAACTTTGACTGAGCCGTCAGATCCTCGACCTAGAAAAGCATACTGCTTCCTCCCAACAGACTCGTTGCGCTTCGACTACAAATTGGTAGCAATGACTACTCCACCTGGGATGGCAGTCCCGGAGTCAGACCCTTGAACATGCGTTCCAGCACGCCACCCTCCTTCACCTGATCCCGCATCTTCTTCACATCGGCCAGGGTCAACGGATCGTTCTTCTCCACGATATCCCGCGCCAGCTTATAGAAGGAGCCTTCCGGGAAGTTGCGCCCCAATACCGCCGCGTAGTTGCGGGCATCCTCTTTCAAACCCAGGCGGTTGTTGGCGAAAACCAGGGAGAAAAGCGCCTCTTCCACATACGGGGTGGTTTGGAATTGCCCGTTTTCCACCACCACCCGCATACGGTTGATGGCGGCCACGTACTCCTCCCGATCCAGATAGTAGCGCCCCACCACCAGCTCCTGCTGGGCCAGACGATTGATGCAGACCAGCGCCATGCGGGAGGCCTCCCAGGCGTAATCGGTGTCCGGGAAACGACTCACCACCTCCTGCAGAGCCCCCAACGCCGCCCGGCTGCGCTCCTGATCCCGGAATGCGTCGGTCAGCCGGCGGAAATGGGCCAGCCCGCGCATGTAATAGGCATAGGCCACATGCTTGTGCCGAGGGTGCAAACGCAGAAAACGCTCCGTGTCCGTCACCACATCGTCGTACTCTTCCATCTTGAAGTGGGCATAGATCAGGTTGAGCTGGGCCTGCTGCGCCAGCGGCGAAAAGGGGTGACGCCGGTCCAGATCCTGATAGGCCTCCGCAGCCACCTTCCATTTGCCCTCGCGAATGGAGCTGATGCCCTCCTGATAATACTCCTCCGCCGTGCGATCCGGTTTGCTCTTGGGTGTCGAACTGCACGCGGCCAGAACGGTGCAAAACAGGCCGGCAAGGCAGAGATGGGTGAGTTTACGCACATTCATGACCGTTTGTTCCATTTTCCGAAGAGAGGGAGCCAATTGCAAAACGGCGAAGCAATAGGTCGGGACGATCTAAAAGAATGACAAACAAAAAGCCAAAGAATAGAACAGTTTCATTTTTTCTTTGTTAAAGAAAATAATATTGAAAATCGACGGATAGAACATTTCCCATCTTAACCAAGTAAAGGATAACATATTGAAAGTCGAAAGATAAACACCAAATATCCAGGCCTGATCGCAGGAATTTTCCAAGCCCCTCGGACCGGTCCCGGCGGGTGCATCGCGTGCGGGGCATTTTCTCCCCTCGTTCACCCCAGCGCAATGGCTGCCGCCCGGTTTCCGCTGACAACGGCCCCCTCCAGAGTGGAGGGCAGCCCGGTCGCGGTCCAGTCCCCCGCCAGCAGCAGGTTGTTCCAAGGGGTGCGCGCCCCCGGACGCCACGCCTCGACCTCCGGCCAGGGGGCGAAGGTGGCCCGCTGCTCCCGCACCACCCGCACCGCCAAAGGAGTCTGCCCGGCCAATGCCGGCACCACCCGGCCCACCTCCCGATGCACCCCGAGGGCCAGCCTCTCCGCAGGCCAGCGAGACTCCCGCCAGGCCCCGCTCAACACCGCCGAAAGCCGCGCTCCCGGCAAACCCGCTTTCCCGGCATCGAGGCGCTTGCGATCCACCAGCCACTGGGAGAGCGTTCCCGGCAGAGCCACCGCTTCGCTGTTCAAACCGGCTTCCGCCCCATACAACAGATGAACCGTAATCAGCGGCGTCCCCGTCAACCCCCGCCAGGGCGCAGCCCAATCCGGCAGCAGCCGCTCCAGGGCAAACCAGGGCAAGGCCGAAATCACCCGGCGGGGGGCGGGAAATCGCCCGCAGCGGGTCACCACCTCCCGGATCCGGGCCCCCTCCCGGTCGAGATGCTCGACCCGGCATCGCAGGCGCACCTCCCCACCCCGGCTTTCGATGAAGGCCCTGGCCGCATCCCCCCACAAAGCCGACAGGGGCACACCCGGCCAACGGGGCGCCGCCCCCTGCCTCTCCTGCAAAAAGAGGCGCCGCATCACCGTGACGAAGAGCGCCGCGGAAGCCGCTCCGGCGCCCTCGTTGAGCAGGGAGAGACACATGGGCCCCCAGAGCCGCTCCACCAGGGCTCCGCTCTGCCCGTGGCGCTCCAGCCAGTGGCTGACCGTCATCGCCGCCGGTGGCGACTCGCCACCCCGCAAAGCCAGGCCCAGCCGCAAGGCGGCGAGACGGTCCCGACCGCTGAGACCCGGAAATACCGCCAAACCCGCCGCCAGATGCCAGGGAGCGGGCCAGTTCGGGCAACGAAGGCCATGCCACCCGTGGCGTTCATCCCAAAAATCGTAGGCTACCCGTCCACCACCCGACAGGGGCGGCACGCCGTGCAGTCGTTGCAACAGGGCCAGCGCCTGATGACACCCCCCCACCAGCAGATGAGGCCCGTTGTCCAGCCACTCCCCGCCGAAGCGCTCCTCCCGGAAGGAGCGCGCCCGCCCCCCCAATTGAGAGGCCGCCTCCAGCAGCAGGGGCCGCTGCCCCGCCTCGGCCAGAGCCACCGCCGCCGCCAGACCGGAAACACCGCCCCCCAGAACCAGTATCCGCCCCGAACAATCGCTCAAGAGCGGAGATTCCGCGAATAGCGCCACCAGAGCGAGGCGGTGATCCACAATCGTCGCCAGGTTCCCACCCGTACCCGCTGCCCGCCCCAGGGCCAACCCGCCGCCCGCAACCGTTCGAGCAACAACCGGTAGATCTCCCCCATGGCCAGGGCGAAGACCACGCCGCGCCGGTCCGCCGGAGCCACCGCCTGCCACGCCGCCTCGAAATGGCCTGCCGCCTCCCGGTAAAGCCGCTCCCAAAGCGGGCGACCCGCCGCGCCGCCGCCGTCCAGCAGAAGGGTCTCGCGACTCAATCCGGCTTCCGCCAGCCAGCTCTCCGGAAGGTAGAGACGACCGCGCGCCGCATCCTCCGCACCATCCCGCAGGATGTTGGTGTACTGCAGGGCCAACCCCAGATGCCAGGCAAAGCGTTCCCGCCACTCCCCCCCGGAAGAGGTATCGGAGAAGATGCGCAACGCCACCTCCCCCACGGTCACCGCCACCTGGCGGGCGTAGGATTCCAGCGCCTTGATATCGGCGATGCCCGCGCCTTCCAGATCCCGCGACATTCCTTCGATCAACAGAAAGAAGGGTTCCCTGGGCAGATCGAAGCAGCGCACGGCTGCCAGCAGTTCCACCGCCACCGGATGGTGAGGCTCTCCCGCCAGGGTCGAAGCCATCTCCCCCCGCCACCAGGCCAGTTTGCTCCGGGCCACTTCCGGGTTCAAACCGCCGTCGGCGATATCGTCCAACTCCCGGCAATAGGCGTACAGGGCATACATGGCCCGTCGCCGGGGCCGGGCCATGAGTCGCATGGGCCAGAAAAACGAGGAGCGCGCCCGTCGGGTGCGCTCCCGGCAATAACACTCCGGTGTCACGCGATCACCCGCTGCATGGCCCGCCACCAGCAGGAGGCCAGATCGCTGTTGCTCAGACGGGGCCGCTTGCGCAAGGTGTTGCCGCCCAGGGCCTCGATGCCGTCCAGAAGCGCCATGCCCCCTTCCCAGGTCAAGCCCAGCTCCAGGCTCAAGGGCCAGGCGACGGAGGTCAACAAAGGCTCCCCCAGCCGGAAGAATTGGCGGGCGTAATCCACCAACTCCATCATCATGGCCCCCACCGCCGGGTTGAAGCGCCGCTCCAGAATCTGCTTCTCGTTCACCCCGAAGCGGTACATCACCTCCATGGGACAATAGAGGGGACGCCCCTTCCAGGGATCCTGACCCAGATCCTGCCAATGATCGACCAACTGCAATCCGGTGCAGATGGCATCGGACCAGGCCAGCGTCTCGGGACGCGACTCCCCCGACAGGTGCAGCACCACCCGACCCACCGGGCGGGCCGAGTAGCGGCAGTAATCTTCCAGTTCGAAGAGGGTATTGTAGCGTTTGTTGGTCACATCCAGGCGAAAGGCCACCAGCAGATCCTGCAGCGGCGCCAACGGCAGGCCGGTCACCTTCAGGGTGTGTCCCAGGGCGCGGAATACCGGATGATCCGGACGACCGTCCCGAGCCTCCATCAGACGATTGGACCAGCCGTCCAGCAGGTTGAGTTTTTCGTCCACGTCGCGCCCCGCCAGATCGGCAAAGTCGTCGGCCAGACGGGCGAAGGCGTAGACCGCGTGCAAATGGTGGCGAATGCGGCGCGGCGCCAACAGAGAACCGACCGGAAAATTCTCCTTGTGCTGGCGAACGATCTCGCGACAGTAGAGGTAGTCATCCATCAACGAGGAAGGAATGATTCCCAGCACCGGCACCTCCCCCCTCAGCCGTCCCAAACGGGAACGGGAGCGGCCACCACCCGGTTGCGACCCTGGGCTTTGGCCTGGTACAAGGCTTCATCCGCGCCTTTGATGAACTCCTCGATGGTATCGGTATCCGGCCCCAGGCCGCAGATACCGAAGCTCGCCGTGACCTGCAACACCCGGCTGGTGGTGCGAAAGCGCAACGACGCCACCTCCTGTCGCAGTTTTTCGGCGGTGGTGATGGCATCCTCCACGGTGGTTTCGGGCAGGAGGATGGCGAACTCCTCACCACCGAAACGGGCCAGAAAATCGCACTTGCGCAACAGCTTGGACATGCGATCCGCCACCGTGGAAAGCACCTTGTCGCCCACCGGGTGGCCGTAGGTATCGTTGACCTTCTTGAAATGGTCCAGATCGATCAACACCATGGCCATGGCCAGGCGATAGCGGTTGCCACGGGCCACCTCCCGCTCCAGAATCTGGTCCAGCGCCCGACGGTTGGCCACTCGGGTCAGAGGATCGGTCATGCTCTCCCGACGGGTCTTGTCCAACTCCTCTTCCATGCTTTCCAGGCGTTGCCGCGTTTCGTGCAGACGGGTCTGGGTCTCCGCCAACTGACGGTTGACGCTTTCCGTCTGGTTTTTCAGGGCGTGGGCCTCGGACATGAGGACGGCACGCAGGGTCTGCAGATCCTCGATGGTGGCGCTGCCCTGCAGGCGTCCGATGGTGCGTCCCAACTGCTCGTCCATGCCGCTGGTGCCCCGTCCCACCTCCTTGAGCAGAAACGCCAGTTCCGCCACCAGATCCAGAAAGGCCACCCGTTCCGATTCCCAGGCCTGGCGGCGGGACTGGGCCTGGGTCACCACCTTGGCCGAATAGCCGGCGATATCCTCCCAGAACCGCCCCTGGGTGAGCGCCATCTCCTCCAGGAAACGCCGTCCCTCGGCGATGAGATTCTCCTCGCCTTCGGAGAAACTCATCAATCCCTGAAGCAGGCGCGGCAGCGTGCGATTGACGAAGTCCGGGGAGATGCCGACGACCGGCGGGGGGCTGACGACCTCGGCGATGGCCGGCGTCTCCACCGCCGCGACGGCGGCTTTGGCCGGAAACATGGCCTCCCGCAACCATTGGGAAACCACGCGCAACTCCTCGAGCATGGCCTCCTGTTCCGCCTCGGCCAAACCCCGTTTCAAGCGGCGCACCAGGCGTTCCAGATGCTCGTTCTGGCGGGCGTCCAGGGTCAGTATCGGTTTGATGCCGTTGACCAGCAGGGAGACCAGCAGACGAATGGCCGGCAGTTCCTCCTCGTCCGGCCCCAGGGATCGTTTGAAGAGGAATTCCCGCAACACCGTGCGGGCCTGTTTCTGGTCCGCGTGTTTTCCCTCGATGAAATCCAGAACGGGTTGCAAGGCTTGCAACTTGTTCATCCAAACGCTCCCGAACGCCAGACTCCGAAAATGATATCCCTATACCCCTACTTTACCGATTCGGCAGCGGAAGTAAAACGTTTCCATTCGCCTCCCGCCAATCAAGAAGCTCCTCCCGGCTGACCAGAAAGACGCCGCTGGCCCCGAAATGGAACGGCAGCCATTCGAGCATCAACTCCGGCAGGGCTTCCTGCAGCCGCTCCTGACCGGCATCCCCGGTTTCGCAGATCAGCACGCCCCCCTCTTCCAGATGGTCGGGAGCCTGCGACAGGATGGCGCGAACCAGGTCGAGTCCGTCCTCTCCGGCCTTGAGGGCGATGGAGGGTTCGTGATGGTATTCGGGGGGCAGAGACTCGAACTCCTCGCGGGAGACATAGGGGGGATTGGTGACGATCAGATCGTAACGGGCCTTGCCGAGTCCCTGAAACAGATCGGAGCGCATCAGGCGGACGCGCCCCTCCATGCCGTGGCGGCGCAGATTGGCCCCGGCCACCTTCAACGCGCCGGGTGAAATGTCCGCCGCATCGACCTGAGCCAGGGGAAAGCGTTCCGCGAAGGAGACCGCCAGACAGCCGCAGCCGCAGCCCAGATCCAGAATGCGGCGCACCTCCACATGTCCGAGCCACTCCTCCAGCGCCTCCGGGTCATCGACCAGGTTTTCGATGCGCGAACGGGGCAGCAGCACCCGCTCGTCCACGAAGTAGCTGCGCCCGGCGAAAAAAGCCTCGCGGGTCATGTAAAAAAGCGGCAGCCGCTCCCGTATGCGGCGTTCCAGCCAACTCTCCACCGCCGCCGACTGTTCCGCGCCGACGACAACCGTCTCCAGCTCTTCGGTCTCTTCGAAGGGGATGCCGCACACCTTGCAAACCAGGTATTCGGCTTCGGCTTCCGCCGTCTGCAAGCCGTTATCGAAGCAGACACCCGCCTCCGTCAAGCGCCGTGCGCACTCCTCCACCCATGAGGCAACCGTCCGGGACCCCGCTTCCATTGCTTCCACTCCCCCCTCCTGGGTTGGGCTGATTCGTTTGGGGGGTCAGTATGGCACGGGGTTCCCGTGCAGTGCAATTCCTCAGAGCATCCCGCCCCCGCCGGGCCCTCACTCCTCCTCGCTTTCCTCCTCATCCTCTTCCTCATCCTCTTCCTGCGAAACCTCCGGGGAAGGTTTCGCAGCACGTTTTTTCACCACACGCGGCCCCCTCTCCGTGGCTTCGTCCTCGTCCCGGGCGATGTCGGGGGATGCTTTTTTCAGACGGGGTCTCCGCTCCGCGTCGGCTTCGTCGCCGGAGAGGTCCGCCGGGCGTTTCTTCAGGGGACGGGGTTTCTCCTGTTCCTCATCCCCGGACGGGGAGTCCGCCGGGCGTTTCCTCAGGGCGGGGGCCTTCTTTTCCTGCCCCTCCGTCCGGTTGCGGGCGGTCTCCTCCTGGCGTTTTTTCAGGAAGTGGGGCTTCTCCTGCTGATTCTCCACATCGGCGGAGGGGTGATCCTGCCGGTGTTCCGCGTAGATCGGCAGGGCCTTGGGCAGCAGTTTCCGGATCTCCTCGATGCGGGTTTCATCGGAGGGATGGGTGCTGAAAAATTCCGGCACGCTCTGCCCTTTCTGACTCATGCGCTTCCAGAAATCGACCGCCTTGGAGGGATCATACCCGGCCATGGCCATGAAGATCAGGCCCATGTGGTCGGCTTCCGATTCGTGCAGCCGGCTGAAGGGCAGCATGACCCCGAACTGTGTTCCCAAACCGTAGGCCAACCCCAGGAGGGGCCCGGCCTTGCTGTCTTCGGTGGCGGCTTCCAGCACGGCGGCACCCACTTCCACCAGCAACGACTGGCTCATGCGCTCGCCGCCGTGGTTGGCGATGGCGTGGGCGATTTCATGCCCCATCACCGCCGCCACCCCCTCTTCGTCCCGGGTATATTCCAGAATGCCCGTGAGAAAAACCACTTTGCCGCCGGGCATGCAGAAGGCGTTGATCTCGTCATCCTCGACCAGGTCGAAACTCCACTGGTAGTTGGCCAGGCGCTGCTTCTGACCCTGCTGCTCCATGTAGCGCTCCACCGCCCCCTGGATACGCCGCCCCACCCGCTTCACCATCTCGGCGTCCGCCGAATTGCGCAACGGTCGGTTCTCCTTCAGAAAGGCCTTGTGCTGCTTGAAGCTGAGGCTGAAGAGTTCACTGTCCGAAATCAGCGAGAGCTGACTGCGCCCGGTGAGGGGAACGGTTTCGCAACCGACCACCAGTATCAGGAAGAGACTGCAGAGCAGGGCGAATCGTGAGCGAAAGTTCATGGTTCTGGCCGTTCCGAATCCGAAGATGAACAGGGGGTTACCGTGGGGGTTCCGGATCCGGAATCCAGCGACGCTTCGCCGGAAAAATACATCCTCCGCTTCGGTGTGTTTGCCGTCACGGACTCCTTGCAACCCGCTCCCCCCGCCTTGTCGGGCAGTTTAACATTTTGCCGGACGATTTGGCCAATCTCTCCGTCGACAAGCCTCCCGCAAGGGGAAGCCAGTGCAACGGTGTAACCCAGCGTAACACACATCGAAATCGGAACGTTCGAAACCTGTTGAAAATACTCGGATATTATTCACCTTTCCCCTGACCGGTCTTCGTTTGATTACACCCCAAAGGGCCGGGAATCGGACAAAAATGTTCCTTCAACATACTGATTTCAGGCTACTTTATTTGCCAATCGCGTCGTGGCACATCCTCTGCTTTGTGAGTGGCTTCAGTCGTGTACAAAACCATCAGGAGGATTGAGTCATGGGTATGCCGTCTTTGAATCTGTTTGGCAAAACGAAAGAGATTGAACTGCAATTCGACGAGTTTCTGAACACCATCTCCGAGGGTGGACTGCTGCTGAAATCGGGTTGGCAAGCCTATCTGGACCGAGGCGCCGCCAGTTCCGAATTCAAGCAGAAGCTGCAACAGGTTGTGGACCACGAAAAAAAGGGTGACAGCCTGCGCCGCACCCTTGAAACCGAACTCTACACCATGGCCCTGATCCCCGACTTTCGCGGGGACGTGTTGAGCCTGCTGGAGGATCTGGACCAACTGCTCAACGGCATGGAAGAGAACATCCTGGCCCTCGATACCGAGGCACCCGTCATCCCCGCCGAATTGAAGGCCGACATCCAACAACTCATGGAGCATGTGGCCTCCGCCGTGGAGTACGGCGTCATCTCCGCCCGCGCTTTCCTGCGCGACATCAACTCGGTGCGCGATAACCTGCACAAGGTCATGCTCTTCGAGAAGGAGGCCGATCAGGCCGCCACCAAACTCAAGAAGAACATCTTCCAGTCTTCCATGCAGCTCGCCGAGAAGAACCAGCTCCGCTACTTCGTGGAAAAGATCGACAACCTGGCCGACGTCGCCGAGGACGTGGCCGACATGCTGGGCATCTATACCATCAAGCGGCTGGACTAGGAACAGGAGTAATCCGTAATGGACCTGACAATCTTCTTATACCTCTCCAGCGGCCTGTTCCTGGGCTGGTCCCTGGGGGCCAACGACGCAGCCAACGTCTTCGGTACGGCGGTTGGCACCCGCATGATCAAGTTTACCACCGCAGCGTTGATCTGCTCCATTTTCGTCATGCTGGGAGCGGTGATCAGCGGCGCGGGCGCGGCCCACACCCTGTCCAAACTGGGTGACATCAACGCCCTGGGCGGAGCCTTCGTGGCGGCCTTCTCCGCAGCGGCGGTGGTGGCCTGGCTGACCGTGCTGGGGCTGCCGGTTTCCACCACCCAGGCCATCGTCGGCGCCATCATCGGCTGGAACTTCTTCACCGGCATGGCCACCGACTTCAGCGTCTTCAAGACCATCATCGGCACCTGGTTCCTCAGCCCGGTTCTCACCGCCATCTTCAGCTACTTCATGTATCAGGGCGTACTTTGGTGGGTTCACCGCCAAAACGTGCATCTGGTCCGGCAGGACGCCCTGATCCGCATCGCGCTGATCATCGCCGGCGTGCTGGGTTCCTACTCCCTGGGGGCCAACAACATCGCCAATGTGATGGGCGTCTTCATCGGCGCCAATCCCTTCAAGGATTTCGGCGGCGTCACCGGCCTGCAGCAGCTCTTTTTCATCGGGGCCATCGCCATCTCCTTCGGTGTCTACACCTACGGTAAAAAGGTGATGCTGACCGTGGGCGACAGCATCGCGCCCCTGACCCCACTCGGGGCCGTGGTCGTGGTGTTGGCCACCTCGCTGGTGTTGTTCCTCTTCGCCTCCGAGGACCTGGAATACTTCCTGGCCTCCCTCGGTCTGCCCACCATTCCCCTGGTTCCGGTTTCCAGCTCCCAGGCAGTGGTCGGCGGCGTGATCGGAATCGGCTTCATCAAGAACTCCAAAAACATCAACTGGAGCGTCACCGGACGTATCGTGGTGGCCTGGATTCAGACCCCCATCATCTCCGCCATCGCCAGTTTCGTCATGCTCTTCTTCATGCAGAACATCTTCGGCCAATCGGTCTTCGAAAAGGTGGAGTTCCAGGTTTCCAAGCCCCTGCTCGAACGGCACGCCAAACTCGTCGATGTGAAGCCGCTGGAAGAGCTGATCGGCAAAACCTACGCCACTTCCGGCAGTCTCAAGGCCGATGTGGACAAGCTGGTGCCCAATGCCGAGTACAAGGCTGAATTGAACCTGGTCCGCGAAGCCCGCATGGAACGCATCACCGTCGACCCGGCAAAATTCCCCGAACTGGGCAAGAGCGGACTGCTGACCAAGGCCCAGATCGACTCGGTCAAAGCCCTGGCCAACCAGACCTTCGATTACCGCTGGCAATTGGTGGACGCCCTCACCAAAGGTTCCGAAAGCTGGCGCCTGAAGGAGAATACCGTTCTGAACAAGCCGTACAACAAGGAAGTGCATCAACGCCTCGAAATCATCATGGATCTTTACACGGCCAAGATGAAGTAAACCCGATCGTTTTCCGGCTCAACGCGCGCGTGGGGGTCGGGGCTTGCTTCGGCCCCCACCTGTATTTTTGGGCATCCAAGCGGGAGAATTCCATGAGTTCCACACAAGCGGCAGGCAGCATTCACATGACCAGCCCGGAAGGGCTGGGTCTGACGGGAGGGGGATGGCCGACGCTGTTCGGCATCCCCGTCGACTTCATCCTCTTCGCCCTGACTCTGATCGGCGTGGCCCTGCTGCACCGGCACACCCTTCAGGTCGCCCTGTCGGGCCTGGGCATCATCCTGTTCTACAAATTGATCTTCACCGGTTTCCGCGAGGGCGCCGGCCTGACGGGACTCGTCTATCACTTTCAGCACGAATGGGTCATCCTGGCCAACCTGCTCTGCCTGTTGCTGGGATTCGCCCTGCTCTCCAATCAGTTCGAACAAAGCAAGGTGCCGGAGGTACTGCCGCGATTCCTGGGTAGCGGAGTTGTCGGAACCTTTACGCTCCTGGTGTTTATATTTGTACTGTCAAGTTTTCTGGACAATATCGCCGCCGCCCTCATCGGGGGCACCATCGCCAACATCGTCTTCCGGCACAAGGTGCATGTCGGCTATCTGGCGGCGATTGTGGCCGCTTCCAACGCAGGCGGTTCCGGCTCCGTGGTGGGTGACACCACCACGACCATGATGTGGATCGCCGGCATCAGTCCCCTGGCCGTCACCCATGCCTACGTGGCGGCTTTGCCGGCGCTGCTGGTCTGCGGCATTCCGGCAGCCCTGCTGCAACACCGCCACGCCCCCATGCTCGAATACACCCCTTCCGAGGAACATCCTGTCGATTGGGCGCGTCTGGGCATCGTCTTTTTCATTCTCATTCTGGCCATTGTGGCCAACGTGCTGGCCAACGTGGTGTTTCTGGGACTGGCGGACGCCTTCCCCGTCATCGGCGTAGCGGTCTGGGTGGCGCTGCTGCTCAGCGCTCCGTTGCGTCAACCCGACTGGAGTCTGCTGCCGGAGGCGCTGAAGGGCAGCATCTTTCTGCTTTCGCTGGTGGTTTGCGCTTCGTTGATGCCGGTGGAAAAGCTCCCTGCAGCCTCCTGGCAAACCGCCTTGACCCTGGGCTTCGTCTCCGCCGTCTTCGACAACATCCCCCTGACAGCGCTATCCATCGCCCAGGGCGGTTACGACTGGGGCATGCTGGCCTATGCCGTGGGCTTCGGCGGATCCATGATCTGGTTCGGATCCTCGGCGGGCGTGGCCCTGACCAACCTCTTCCCGGAAGCCAAATCGACCGGCAGATGGCTGCGCGAGGGCTGGTTCGTGACCCTGGCCTATGTGGTGGGCTTCTTCATTCTGCTGAACGTGTTGGGATGGCAACCGACACCCGAACACCAGGCGGCGGTATCCGCCGCCGTCCCGGTATCCGCTTCACACTGACGGTTCACTCCCCCCGGTTGAGAGCCACCAGACGGCGGTTCAAGGCCGGGCGGGAGATGCCCAGCAGCATGGCGGCGATGCCCTGGTTGCCGTTGGCGCGTTCCAGGGCCTGCCGCACCAGCCAGGTTTCCGCCTCCCGCAGCGTGGGATAGCGTCCGGGAACCACCAGCAACTCCTCTTCTTTGCCGGGCGCGGGCCGGGTCTCCTCGGCGTAGGCCTTCTTGCCGATGGTCTCCCGGAAGGTCTGCATGGAGAGAACCTGCCCCTGCTGGTGCAGCGCCATGGCGTTGTAGACCATGGCCCGCAGCTCCCGGATGTTGCCCGGAAAGGCGTGGTTGGCCAGCAAGGTGAACAGCTCTCCGGGCACCTTCGGCACCGCCTTGCCCATGACCCGGGCCGCCTCCTCCGTGAAAAAGAGTACCAGCAGGGGAATATCTTCCCGGTGTTCCCGCAGGGGCGGAATGGCAATCTGGTGGACCGACAGTCGGAAGTAGAGGTCGGGGCGGAAGACGTTGCCGCTGAGGCGGTTCTGCATATCCCGGTTGGTGGCGCAGATGATGCGGGCATCGCCGATTTTGGGAACGTCGGAACCCAGCGGGTAATAGGTGCGATCCTGCAGAAAACGCAGCAGCTTGACCTGGGAGGCCATGGTCAGGTCGCCGATCTCGTCCAGAAAGAGGGTTCCCCCGGCTGCCTGGACCAGCAGCCCTTCACGCGGGGCATCGGCTCCGGTGTAGGCCCCGCGACGATGTCCGAACAGGGTGTCGGAAAAAAGGGTGTCGTCGAGTCCGGCCACGTTGACCTGTACGAATTGACCCTTCAACCCCGAAAGACGATGCACCGCGTGGGCGAACAGCTCCTTGCCGACGCCGGTCTCCCCGGTGATCAGAATGGGCTCCGGCGAAACCGCCACCGCCTCGGCGTACTGGAACAGCACCCGAAACTTGCGGCTGCGGGAGACGATGCCCGAAAAGGCCGGGTGGGAACGAATCTCCCCGCTGAGGAAGCTGCGCTTCAACCGACCGATATGCTCCCGCAGATGGAACATTTCCAGGGCGTGTTTCACCGTCAATTGGAAGCGGGCATCCTCCACGGGTTTGACCAGATAGTCGAAGGCCCCCTCCTTCATGCAGTGGACCGCCGTATCGGCGTCCTGAGCGGCGGTCAGCACCACCACCGGCACCTCCGGGTGGTGGTGCACGATTTCCGGCAACAGGGCGCTGCCCGACTTGAACGGCATGGTGAGGTCGAGAATCACCGCTCCCACCACCCTCTCCTCGAGAACATCCAGCAGGTTGCGACCGTCCTCCAGGGCGATCACCTCCTTGATGCCCATGCTCTGCAACGAGGTGGTGGCACTGCGCAGTACCGTGACTTCGTCATCGACCACGACGACGGCCACCTCTTTCAGCTCCATTTTGGCTGATCGGTTCATCTCTCCCTCCCCAATTTTCCCGGTGTCGCCGGGGAGTCCCCCCCCGGAGTGAAACGCGGCAGGCTGACGGTAACGGTCGTTCCTTCCCCCGGACAGGAGTCGAAGCGCATACGCCCCCCATGATTTTCCACGATGGCCTGGGAGATGGAGAGCCCCATGCCCATGCCACCCATATCGGTTTTGGTGCTGAAGAAGGGTTCACCCAGGTGTTGCAGGGAGTCGGCGTTGATGCCGCACCCCTGATCGCGCACCGTGACCCGGACCATCTCCGTTTCCGCCTCGACCCCGGTTGAAATCTCCACCGCCGCATCCCGATCCGGAAGGGATTCCAGGGCGTTGAGGATCAGATTGAGAAAAACCTGTTCCAACTGCTGGGCATTGCCCCGCACCGGAGGAACCTCGCTCTCAAGGGAGAGGGTGAACCGATCGGTATACTTGCGGATGCGTTCACCCAGAATGGAACGGCAACCCGACAGGCACTCCACCAGGTTCACCGGATCGGCCACCCGGGCCGGACCGGGCCGGGAGAGATACTTGAGATGTTCCACGATGCGCTGCACCCGCTGGGCATTGTGCAGGATATCCCCGATCAGCATCTCGGGCCCCTGCTCCCACGCCGGATAGGGATGCCCCGCCAGGACGAAGTCGCCGAATTCGCGGGCGTAGGCATTCAGCACGGTGCGGGTATCCCCCCAAACCTGTCGCAACCGGGTGGCGTTCATCAACATGGCCTGGTTGGGATTGTTGATTTCGTGCGCCACCCCCGCCGCCAGCACCCCGATGGAAGCCAGGCGCGCCGTGCGGATGGCCTGCTGTTCGAGGCGATGATATTCGGTGATATCCGTGATGATGGCCATCACCGACATCACCTTCTCCGCAGAAACGACGGGGACCAGGCGGATATGCCACCAGTACCCCTTCCGGTCCTCGTAGCGCATCTGGCGCAGATTGCCGCTACGGAAGGATTCATCCAACAGAAGTCGATAGGTGGTACGTTCGGCTTCCGGCAGCAGCAGGGCGCTGTCACCGCTTTGGGCGCCGGGCCGCAACAGTCCCAGGGGACGGTTGCAGGTGAGGATCATGCCGCGAATATCCACGGTCAGCAGAATGTCCGGGGTGTGATTGAACAGCGCCCGCAGCCGGGACTCCCCCTCCCGCAAGGTCTCTTCCGCCTGTCGCCTCTCGGTGACATCTTCCAGAAACCCGACGAGACGGATCTCTCCTCCCGGAGAATCGTCCACCGGGAAACCGCTGAAGAGAAACCATCGTTCTCCCAAATAACGCACCTGCAGGCGGACGATCAGGCTGAAGCGCTTACGGCGGCGCTGCAATTTGCGAAAGCAGAAGAGAACCCGCAGGCGGTCTTCGGGGTGCAGGCGTTCCAGGAAGCCTTCTCCGCCCCGCCAGTTGCGTTCCAGATCGAGGTGTTCCCGTTTGAGGAAACCCGGCCCCAGATAGAGCAGACGACGTGAGCCGGATTCCACGGCCCAGAAGATGAGGTCCACGGTTTCGGTCATCTCCCGGAACAGCTCTTCCCTCTGCCGCAGGGTCTCCTCCATCTCCAGTCGCCAGAGCAGGGCATGGCGACTGCGGAAGAGGTGGGTGAACAACAGCGCGGTAAAGATGATGCCACCGATCAAAACCGCCCAATGGCCCCGCAGAAAGGCCTCGGCACTGCGAAACTCCCGAATGGCCTGGCAGGTGACCACCCAGGAACGATCCGCTACATGAAGGGTGCGACGCACCATGGGGAGAACCTCTTCCGCCCGCTCCGTCTCGTTCACGTCGCGGTAATGGCCCTCCTCCCGCAGACGGCTGGGGTAGAATCCCAGCAACCGGGTCTGTCCCGAGTTGTCCACTTCCTCGATTTTCACATCAATGCCGCGGGGTTCCATCAGATTGATGGAGTTGGAGACGAGATGTTCGAAATCGATCAGAACCAATACAACCTCGATTCTCCCCTTCGAGCCACCTGACCCGGCAGTCCGCACGGGCGCGGCGATGGCCAGCATGGGCGGCAACCCTTCCGGAAGTTCCAGTTTGCCGCTCATGGCCATATGCCCCGATGAGAGGGCGCGCCACAGAGTCTCTTTCAAGGCGGCCCGACGGGCCGGATCTTCCGGAAAGCGGGCTCCGGCCCCTTCCGACACCGCGAAGATCGGATCCGGTTCACCCTCCTCACCAATACCGTAACCACGAATGGAGAGAAAATAGCCATGTTTCTCCAAAATGGGTCTCACGAAGATTTCGAACTGATCGCGACGCACCACACCGGCGGCCCGGAGGAACGTGGTCACCTCTTCCAGCCAGCCTTCCGCATGGCTGACTTCGGTCTCCAGAGCCCGTACCCGGCTTTGCGCGGTCCAGTCGAATTCCTGGAAAAAATTGGCATGAAGCTGCTCACGCACGTTGAGTGACGCCGCCAGTGTCAACAGCAACCCCGCCAGGGCCCCCAGCCAGGCCCCCTGATACTCCTTGATCTTCATCGTCTCCCTCGCGGCGCCGGTGACGCGGCGCCAAACATCCCCGACCTGTCCGCTTGACGAAAAAACACCCTGTTTCATTTCCACCAGGATTCGTCTGTTTAGGACTCCCCACCGGACGATTCGTTCAATAAAAGAAAATAGCGGCACGTCACCGCACCGCCATTCAGGTTAATCTTTCAGAAGATTATTAACTTTTTTAGGCGATTGTATAAACCACGGACTGTAGAACCGTGGCCGCTTCGCCGAGTTCCCGCGCCAGATCGAAAAAGTAGCGATAGACTTCCCGCCGCTTGAACATTTCCATGACCTGCGCCACGGCCTTCATGTTGGCGTCGGCGTGGGGCAGGATACTCATGCTCTTGCGTATTTCATCGCCATCGTAAAGCTCGGAGATGGCCACATTGTAGGTGTCCTCGATCATATCCCTCAGGGAACGGATCACCTGGGCATCCTGCAGCCCCTCGATGGGATTGGAAGCCACCTTGCGGTAACCCCGGCGAAGGGAGAAACAGGCCTCACGCACCATGCGCGCCATGACCGCCATATGGTGGTCCGTGCCGATTCCCAGGGCCTGCATCATGCGCAACATGTTCTTGATATCGGCAATCAGCTTGTTGATGCTGAAAAAAATCCAGTAAAGATCGTCCCGTTCGAACGGATTGGTGTGAAACGACTGGTGCAGCTTGTCCATGTTCCGATTGCGAAACTGCTCCTTGCGCTCTTCGAGCTTGTCCAGAAGCGAAAGATCGATCATCTCGGACCCGCTCAGGCTGGTGTAACGCTCCACGAGAAGGCCCAGTTCCAAAAGCAGTTCACACTGGTCGGCAATGGAGGAATGGAACTCCGGCACCGCCTTCAAAATTCGATCACTGACCTTCTCTTCGCCCTTTTCCTGATTCATTTTTCGCTCCCCTGAAATGGATGTCCCGGTCATCGAAATCGCCAGCCGCCAGCCGACCGCTTCCATTTCTTACTACAACTTCCAAGCCATCCTTTTCGAAGGTTATTTATCCAATTAAAATCAATGTGTTGAATTGCCTCCCCGGCCCCTTTGACACCACCTGAAGGCTGTAAGCAAATGATGGCTTAGGGAGGCCGAACCAGGGAGCAAAATTTAATTTACAATATATTTCAATATGTTGCATCATGCCCGATCGACCCGTATGGACTTCATTACATTACACCCACTCCATGAAGCCACGTTTGAGGCGCCCGGAGGAAACCCAAACCGGTGATTGACAGCTCCCCCCGGATTGCCTACCCTCGCAGCAGTCGGTTATTCTTCTCTGGTGGACAATTCGGCCATCGCCATGAGGCCACACCCGCTGTTTCTTCTGATGGTGCTGTTTCTTCCGGTGAGCCCGGCAACTGCGGCGGATGCGCCGGGAGCGGTGCTTCCATGTGCCGAACCGCCCCCGAGGGCCATGGCTCTCGGAGAGGTGGTGGAGCTGGCTCTGTGCCGCCATCCCAAAAGCCGCGCCGCCCTGGCCGAGATTCGTTTGCAAGACGCGGGGGTGGGGGAATCGCGGGCCGCCCTGCTGCCCACGGTGAGCGCCAGCCTCGAAGAGAGTCTGCGCCGCACCCGCACCGCCGCACCCTCCGGCGCGGTGGTGCAGGAGAAGAACGGACCCGGCCTCTCCGTGAGCCTGTCGCAACTGCTTTTCGATTTCGGAAAATCCCAGGCCACTCTCGACAAGACCCGGGCCTTGCTGGCCGCCGCCCTCGCCTCGCGGGACCGGGCCCTGCAGGAGGTGTTTTTGCAGGCGGTGCGGAGTTTCTTCGCGCTGCAGGCCAAAACCGCCGCGCTGCAGGCCGCCCGAACGGCAGAGGAGTCGGCGACGCTGGCCCACGAAGCCGCACGGGTCCGACTGGAAAAGGGCAGCGGCACGGTGGCGGACCGGTTGCAGGCCCGCACTCAGGAGGTACAGGCCCGATTGGAACGGGTTCGGGCCGAGGGCGAGCGGCGCAAGGCCGAGGGTGAACTGGCCAATGTTCTGGGTTTGAGAGCCGATCACCCTCTCCAATTGACGGAACCCCTCGAAGAGGAAACCGTGGTTGCGGAACCACCGGAGGTGGAGCAACTCATTGACCGGGCGTTGCGGCTCCGTCCGGATCTGACGGCGGTTCAAGCCCGGCGCGATGCGGCCCGGCAGGAGCAGCGGGCCTTGAAAGCGGCGACGATGCCCCGGCTCACCCTGGAGGCGACGGGGCAGGCCGAGGAGAATCGCGACAGCCGGGTGACGGGAAACAGCCTCTCCCTCTCCCTCAAAGTTCCGCTTTTCGAGGGGTATGCGCCGGGTTATCGGGTGGCGGGGGCCGAGGCGCGGGGGGATTCCCTGGAGGTGGAAGCGCAGCGTCTGGAACAGCAGGTGGCGCTGGAGGTGTGGCAGGCCTGGCAGGAGATGCGTACCGCCCGGGAGGCGATGGCCCATACCCGTGCCTTGCTGGAGAGCGCCACCCAGGCGGAGCGGGTGGCCATGGGCCGCTACAAGGCCGGCGTGGGGCTGATGACCGAGCTGCTGGCGGCGCAGAGCGCGTTGGCTTCGGCGCGAAAGCAGCGGGTGGAGTCGCTGTACGACTGGAATGTGGCCCGAGCGACGCTGGCCACGGCGATGGGACGCATGGAAAACTGAACCGGGTGAGTACCGAGCTCTTTTCAGTCATACGGGGGTCCGGGGGGGATTATCCCCCCCGGCGGGGTTCGG
>JADGAQ010000068.1 GCA_015231925.1 Magnetococcales bacterium | reverse complement strand
AAAGAGGCCGATCAGAAAACCGGCCATCACGATCTTCCTGCGTTCCGGACGCACCGGATCGGTAGCTTTGGGTACTTCGGCGAAATCGACCACCTTGAAAACGTAGTCGTTCTGCACCCGTGCCATCATGGCATTCTTCACTTCCGTTTCGTAAAGACCCGCCAGGGCGTGGCGCACCTCCACATAGCTGGTCTTGCCAAGCTCCTGATCCAGAAAGCTGCGCTTCTCCTCGGACTCTTCGATGGCCGATTTCTTGAAACTTTCGTTGATGTAGCGAATCAGGATATTGGCCCACTCCGCCGCCCGCTCGCGATCGGTCCATTCGATACGCACCGAGATGATGCCCGAGCCGGGGTTGGGCACCACGGTCAACAACGACTTGAAGAGGACGTAAGCATCTTCCAGGGTCGGTTCTTCGCCCTCCTTCCAACGCTGTTGGGCGATATCCCATTTATCCAAAAACAGGAATTGCTTGATATTGTAGGCTTGGATGAACGCCTTCAGGAAGGTTCTCGATTTCATGTACTCCGTCAAAAAACCAAGATTCGACGACTGAAACAACGAACCTCCCAATACCGTACTGATCGTTCCCAGAAGATTGGCGTTGGCGCTCTGCCCTCCGCCGCTCCCCTCCGACCGGCTCTGGGTCACCAGTACCTCGGCGCGAAAATAGCGTGGTGAATTCAAAGCCAACGCGACCGAGGTCGCAGTCGCCGCCACCACACAAAAAAGCAGAACCCACGGATGCCTCAGTATACGGGTGAGCAGCGTCATCAGGGTGAACGGCTCCGGATGAACCGACCCGGACGCCCCCCCCGGTGAGAGAACATTCGACCGCAACACCCGTTCGGAACCACCCGACTGGGCATAATCCCGAGGAGAAATATCATTCATGAGCGACTCACCTTGACCTTATCATTCACCGCGACTTGCGTATCCAAACCCAGTCCTTGATCCCTCCGCTGGGTTGATAACCTCGAACCGCTTCCACCAGCAACTCTCTGATGCCCAAATAGTCGAAGTCCTTCGAACAGCGGTTGAACTCCTCCAGATAATGCTGAACCCTGACCCAATCGAGGGACTCCTCCTCCGCCTGAATGATCATGGGATGGCGCGTCGAGCGGGGATTGTCGCCAATCAGCAACTCCTCGTAAAGCTTTTCCCCTTCCCGAAGACCGGTAAACGCGATGGCGATATCGCCATCGGGGTTGAGTTCATCCCGCAGGGAAAACCCGGTCAGCTGAATCATGCGCTTGGCCAGATCCAGGATCTTGACCGGCTCTCCCATATCCAGCACGAAGACATCTCCGCCACTGCCCATGGCGCCCGCCTGAATGACCAGTTGGGCCGCTTCCGGGATGGTCATGAAATAGCGCACCACCTCGGGATGGGTCACGGTGACCGGACCACCCCGACGAATCTGCTCGCCGAACAACGGCACAACCGAGCCCGACGAGGCCAGCACATTGCCGAAACGCACCATGATGAAGCGGGTCTGCGACTGCTCCCGCGCCAGGGCCTGCAAGACGATCTCGGCAAAACGCTTGGTAGCCCCCATGACGTTGGTGGGACGCACCGCCTTGTCGGTGGAAATCAGCACGAAGGTCTCCACCCCGGCGGTGATGGCCGCTTCCGCCAGAAAGTAGGTGCCGAAGATGTTGTTCTGCACCCCTTCGATGGGATTGCGTTCCACGATGGGCACATGCTTGTAAGCCGCCGCATGGTAAACCGTCTGCACTCCGAACGTTTGGATAACCGACTGCATGCGATGGCGATGCTGGGTGGAGCCCAGAATGGGCACCAGCTCGATGGGGCTTTGCATCAGGTTCAACTGCTGACGAAGCTCCATCTCGATGGAGTAGAGGGCGAACTCGGTCCGCTCCACCAGAACCAGGCGGGTTGGACCGTATTGAATGATCTGACGACACAACTCCGAACCGATGGAGCCACCGGCCCCGCTGACCATCACCGACTTGCCCCGGATGCAGGCTTCGACCAGCTCCATGATGGGGGGAATGGGCTCCCGCCCCAGCAGGTCGACGATTTCGATATCCCGCACCTCGTCGATGCGTTTTCGCCCGCTGGCCAATTCGGGCAATCCCGGCATCACCATGACCTGGGCCGAAAATTTCTCCAGCATGGCAAAAATCTCCTGCCGGCGGGAGCGACTCACCGATGGCAGGGCCAGAAGGATGCGGGAGATGCCGAAGCGATCGATCAGAACGGGGATCTCCTTCGGGGCGAAGACCCGCAAACCGAGAATCTCACGGCCCTGCAGCTCCTCCTTGTCGTCCACGAAGACCAGAGGCTGGAACTCGACACTGTGCTTCAGAGCGATGGCAAGCTGCACCCCCGCCGAACCCGCCCCGTAGATGGCCACCTGCTCCACCCCCCGGACGCCCAGACCACGGCGATGCAACAAAAAACGGGCCAGTCCCCGGCTGGAGCCGATGCAGAATCCCAACAGCATGCCGTCCAGAATCCAGAAAGCCGGGGGTAACGCCTCCTTGCCCTGTGGGAAGGAAGCCACCAGGGCCGTCAGCAGAACACTCAACCACACCGCTTTCAGAATACTGAATACCGCATGGAAACCCAGATAGCGGATGACCGCGCGGTAGAGGCCGAAACGAATGAAGATCGGCAGAGAGAGGATAATGGCCAGAGGAACGATTTCGAGGTTGGCGGCAAACTCGGCGGGCCACCACTGGTCGTGGCGCAGAGCCATGCTGCCCCACAGGGAGAGGAACAGAAATCCCACGTCCACGCCGACAAGAACGGCTTGTTTGCTTCGCCTGGGCAGGGATTGCAGAAAGGTGATCATCATAATCAATCATCCAGCCCGGAAAACCGGAACCTCATGACATCCATCGGAACCGCGACAGGCTCTGCCGCCGTTAGAGGCGCAGACTCTCCCGGGATCTTTCCAGGCGCGACACCTGGTAGGCCAGCCCGGCGTAGACCAGACACCAGGACCAGACGGCAAGCCCCTGCACGCCACCGGCGGGCAGTCTGGCCTGGAAAAGAGCCGAAATCCCCGCCAGGACCATTAAACCATACTCCGCCAGAACCGTGCGGCGATGCCCCCAACCCAACTGCACCAGCCGCTGGTAAAAGTGGCTGCGATGGGCCTCCCAGACCTTCTCCCCCCGCGATGCACGACGCATCAACGTTACAGTAGCATCGACGATGAACGGAGAGAAGAGCAGAACCGGCACCCAGAAGGGAAAAATCCCCTCCCGAACCCCCCACAGGGCAAACGCCGCCTTCAGATAACCCAAGGGCACCGCCCCCACATCCCCCATGAAGATTTTGGCCGGGGGAAAATTGAACCACAAAAAACCCAGCGAGGCGGCGGTGACGACCCAGGCCATGGAGGCGTAGAAAGGGTGATCGGCGTTCCAGGCGAAGAGTCCCAGAAAGGCGAAGCCCCAGGCGGCCATACCGCCGGCGAAACCGTCCATGCCGTCCATGAAATTGTACAGGTTCATCATCCAGATGACATAGACCAGGCAGAGCGGCCATCCCCAGTAGCCCCAGCGGAAAGGCTCGGCAAAGCCGGGAACCTCCAGGGAAGGCATCCACAACCCACCGGAGAGGAGCGACAGCGCCGCGAACAGATGGGCCGCAAGACGCACCCGGGCCGGAAGATGGCCGAAATCGTCCCACATCGAGATCAGGGCAGCCACCAGCAAGCCCAGGGACACGGCGACGAAACCCTCCGGCATGCCCTCGCGCCACATCAGCCAGCCGCATCCCGCCAGCAGACCGGCCAGGATGCCCAGGCCACCCGAACGCGGAGTGGGACGCACGTGCAGGGAACGTTCGTTGGGACGATCCAGCAGATGGAATCGGCTTCGGGGATCACACAAGCGCCCGGTGACGAACCAGGCGATCAGGAAACCCGCAACGATGGCCGCAAGCCCCGTCATGACGATTGCACCTCCGCGATTAGTCCCGGAATGGTCTCTTTCAAACCCCATTTCGGGGTGAAACCCAGTTGCTCCTTCAGAGCCCGGTTGCTGTAGGCCGCCGAACCCAACAACTTCTCCAGCGCAGAAGAGTCGAACAGAAAGCGTCGCCCCCGCAAGGCGCCGATGCCATCCCCCACCCGAGCCAGAGCCCGCAGCACGCTCAACGGCAGGTGTATCGGGGGCAGGGTCTTGCCCAGCGACTCGTACATCCAGGAGGTGATCTCCGCCGTGGAATAGTACTCACCGTCGGTCACGATGAAGATCTTGCCAC
This sequence comes from Magnetococcales bacterium, assembly GCA_015231925.1. Taxonomy (NCBI): domain Bacteria; kingdom Pseudomonadati; phylum Pseudomonadota; class Magnetococcia; order Magnetococcales; species Magnetococcales bacterium. Next base: position 15,931 of record JADGAQ010000068.1, on the reverse strand, counting down.
CTGCCTCCGGTCGAGCAACCGACAGCAGGGCCGCCTGAACCACATCCTCGACATGCACCATGGAGCGTCGATTGGGAACCGGCGGCAGCGGCAGAAATCGTCCACGCGCGATGGCGGCGGCCATGCGGGTCAGATTGCCCTTGGCTCCCGGCCCGTACACCATGCACAGGCGCAATACCACCGTGTGGGGCAGACGCGCCTCGGCCAGCACCCGCTCTTCCGCCTCCCGTTTGGAGCGGCCGTAGGGTGTCTCCGGGTGACACGGGGCGGTTTCGTCGAGCGGCTCGGCGCCACCCTCCCCCATGGCCTTGACGCTGGAGAAGAGACAGAAACGTTCCACACCCGCCGCCACCGATTCGGCCAGCAGACGCTCCGTGGCCAGCAGATTGGTGCGCCGGTAGAGCTCCTCGCCGCTTCCCGGCTGCTCGGAGACGGCGTGGGCCCTGCCGGCCAGGTGGAAGACGGTATCCACACCCTGCAGCGCCTGTTGCGGAAAGCCGCCCTCTCCGTCCAGATCCCAGGCAAAGGCCTCCGGCCCCCGCTCTTTTCCGGGACGCAGCAGAATCCGGGTCTCCAGCCCGCGCCGCTGCAGCTCCCCGACCAGATGTTGGCCGATGAAGCCCCGAGCCCCCGTCACCAATACCCGTTTCATGAAACAACCCTGGAAAGCCGCTCCCGGTAGAGAGCCAGCAACCGCTCCACCACCACCTCTTTGGAGTAGAGCCCCATCACCCGTTCCCGGGCGGTTTTTCCGAAAAGAATGCGTTCCCGCCGGTTCTCCAGAAGCCGCTCCAACGCCCCGGCCAGGGCCGTGGCATCCCCCAGGGGGGTCAGCAACCCCGTCTTTTCGTGTTGAACCACCTCCCGACAACCGGGCACATCCGTGGCCACCAGGCAACAACAGGCGCTGGCCGCCTCCAGCAGCGACATCGGCAACCCCTCCCGATGGGAGGGCAGAACAGCAATGCTGGTCTTTTGCAACAAACCCGGCACGTCCTTAACCTCACCGAGCCATTCGAGAAGGCCTTCGCGCCCCCAGTTGCGCAAAGTCTCTTCGGGAATGGACGACGGGTTCTCGTGATCGGGGGTACCCGCCAAGACCAGACGCCAACCGTGGGGTTTCCGCTGTCGCAGACGGCGAACGGCTTCCACCAGTTCGAAGACACCCTTGTCCTTCAGCATGCGCGAGACCATGCTGATGAGCAACTCCCCTTCCGGCGGCTCCGCCCGGCAGGAAAACCGCGTGGTATCGACTCCGGAACCGGGGATGATGATCATCTCCTCTTCGGCAATACCCGTCGCTTCGGAGAGCATGCGACGGTCGTCCGGGTTCTGCACCACGATACGTACCGAGGGGTGGCGCAACAGCAGGCTCAGACAGAACTGCACCAGCCGTTTCAACAGTCGCGCATGGGTGCGGGAGGAGGTGAACAGATAGCCCAATCCCGCCAGGGCGTTGACCACTGCTCCCACCCCGGCCAACCGGGCCGCCAGGGTTCCGTAGACCACCGGCTTCATGGCCACATGATGCACCAGATCGGGACGATGGCGACGGTAGAGGCCAACCAGCTCGATGATGGAACGCACCTCTCCCAGCAAGCCGCCCCCCCGCCGCTTCATGCCGATGGGCAGCAGCTCGAAGCCCTCCCCCTCGATACAGGAGGCGTGCCGGTTGACCCGTGTCGCCACCATGACCCGGTAGCCCGCCTGCAGCGCCGCCCGAGCCATGGGCAGGCGGTGCGAGCAGAAATACCAGTCTTCGGTGACCAGAAAAAGGATGGAGGGCGCGCTCATCACACCTTGAAATAGTCCCGGTACCACGCCACGAAGCGGGCCACGCCCTCTTCCACCCGAACCTGGGGCCGATAACCCACCTCCCGCTCCAGATCCACCACGTCGGCGGCGGTATCCGGCACATCCCCCTGCTGCAAAGGCAGGAAGTTGATACGCGCCTTGCGCCCCAGATTCTCTTCCAGGACTTGGATGTAACGCATCAGCGGCACGGGATTGCCGTTGCCGATATTGTACAACCGGTAAGGCGCCAGGCTGGTGGCGGAATCGGGTTCCAGCCCGCTCCACTGCTCATTGGGCGCAGCCACCTTGTCGAGTACCCGGATCACCCCTTCGACGATATCGTCGATGTAGGTGAAGTCCCGGCGATGATTGCCGTGGTTGAAGACTTCGATCGGCTGATCGGCCAGGATATTCCGGGTGAAGAGGAAAAGGGCCATGTCGGGCCGTCCCCACGGGCCGTAAACCGTGAAGAAGCGCAACCCCGTGGTCGGCAGGCCGTAGAGATGGCTGTAGGTATGGGCCATCAGCTCATTGGCTTTTTTGGAGGCGGCGTAGAGGCTCAGGGGATGGTCGACGTTGTGATGCACCGAGAAGGGCATCCCGGTATTGGCCCCGTAGACCGAACTGCTGGAGGCGTAAACCAGATGTTCGATCTTCTGGTGGCGACACCCCTCCAGTATGTTGACGAAACCCACCAGATTGCTGTCCACGTAGCTGTGGGGATTGGTCAGGGAGTAGCGCACCCCCGCCTGGGCGGCGAGATGGATCACCCGCTCGGGTTGGGCCTGCGCAAAGAGATCGGCCATACCGTCCCGATCGGCCACGTCCAGGCGGATGTCCGCATAGCCCGGATGGGCCGTCAGCCGGGCCAGACGGGCTTTCTTGAGGGAGACATCGTAGTAGTCGTTGAGATTGTCCACCCCGATCACCTGGTCGCCGCGCTCCAAAAGCCGACGCGACACCGTTGACCCAATGAATCCGGCGGAGCCGGTAACCAGCACCTTCATGATCGCTCCTTCTCGACGCTGGCGACAGGCCCATCGTCCTGCCGCCAATCCGGTTTTTCCACCAACAACCCGCTATCTTCCCGCCCCTGTTTCCACTGACGCCACAACCCGAGGGAGAATACCAGATAGAAGACTACAAAGGGAAACTTGTAACGCACCGCCGTGCCGAAGTTGCTGACCACCAACCCGTTGACGGCCATGCCGATGAAAAAATAGAGGTTCACGAAAAGCACCGGATTCCCCGGCAGCCGACATTTGCGGGTATTCCAGGCAGCGTAACAGACCAGCAGGAAAAGGCCCAGATTTTCCAGGGACTGCACCAGTTGAAAGGCGGATCCCGCCTCCCACGGCAAGGGTTTGAGCAGCATGTAGGGTATGGAGGTCAGGGTTTTCCACAGCAGATCGCCATATCCTTCGATGCCTTCATAATTGTCGTAGTTGCGAAAATCCTCCCAGTACATGGCCTTGCGGTACAAATTGAGCCGATCGAGGGAAAACCACTCCCGGAACGCGCCGATAACCGCTCCCGTCGCACCCAGCAGGGCGAGACGCATCCCGAAGGAGACCCGATTGGAAAACAGGGCATACCCGGCGTAGGCCGCCAGAAATATCAGAAAATTCTGCGTCTTCAGGGTCAATAACAGCCACAGGAAAAGTGCCATGAACAGATAACGTCTTTGGAACACACACAAACCCAGGACCACCATGCAAAATGTCACCATCCAGTCACGCAGGGCCAGGGAGCTGTACAGTAGAAGGCTGGGGTAAAGCAGATAGACCCACTTGTCCAGGGCGAACAGAAAATTGTTGCGGCGCAGCAGCATGAACAAACCAACGAAAAGCAGATAATTGATCAAACAGACCGAATAGATCGTTTCGATAAAGGGAATCGGGAAAAATGCATAAAGCCGGGAGGCAAACCCTTCCTTGTCAAACCGGCCTTCCGAGAGATCACTCAATCCGTTGCGATAACGAAACGCCCGGTCAAAATAGTGAACCTGGTCCCCCATGTAGCCCGGATCGAACATGACGTGATTGAAGAGAAAAACAGCGAACAGATGAAAAAACAGCAGAAAAGAGACTTCCGGCTCACAGCGGGTTTTGTTGATAACATATATAGTTATCATTGAAGCGAACAGGACGTTCGCTCCTTCGGTCAATATCTGTAAATAAAACTGGCTGGAAAAGAACTCCATCCCACCACCGCATCCGTCGCTGCCGTAGCAATCCTCAGACCTTCCAGTAACGCCTCCAGGAGAGAAACATGAACAGATTCCACAAGGAGATCTGCCAGTTCCTCACCCCCGCAACATGTTCACGAAACCGCTCCCGCCAGGGCTCCCCCTCCAGCAGACCGGCCAATTCTCCGTCCAGATCCCGCATCAGATCCTCGCACCAGCCGCGCAACGGCCCCCGCAACCAACCGTCGACCGGCAGGGCGAAGCCCATTTTGGGGCGATTCACCAACGTCGGGGGAACATGACGGTACAATACCTGGCGCAGGAGCCACTTGCCCTGGCCCTCGACCACCTTCCGGCTCATGGGGAGCTGCCAGGACCAGGCCACCACCCGATGATCCAGGAAGGGGGCGCGGGTCTCCAAACCAACCGCCATGGAGGCCCGGTCCACCTTGACCAGGATATCCTCCGGCAGATAGGTGACCAGATCGTATAACTGCATGATCTCCGAAAAACGCAACCCCTCGGGGGGATCCGGCAACCCTCCGGGAGGCCAGGTCTCCCGCCGGCAGTCAACCCCCTTCACCAGGGGACGATCCCAGGGCCAGGCCGCAACCAGTCGGGGATAGATGGCCGCCTGATCCGGAAGGGCCAGAATATCCCCCAGTTTGTGCAATTTGTCCCCCAGCAACCGGGGCCGTTTGCCCGGCGGGATCAAGCGCCCCAATCCATCCCAGATCCCCGGCGACAGCCCCCGCAGGATCCCCGCCGCAAGGTGACGCAGCACAGGCGGAACCTGACGGAACAGTCTCTCCAGCCGGGCGGCCAGAACATGGCGGTTGTACCCGCCGAAAAGCTCGTCCCCGCCATCCCCGGACAACGCCACGGTGACATGCTCACGGGTCAGTTTCGAAAGCAGCAGGGTGGGAACCTGGCTGGAATCGGCGAAGGGTTCGTCGTAGAAAGCCGGTAGTTGCGGAATGATCTCCATGGCCTGCCGGGCGTCGACATACAGTTCGGTATGGTCCGTACCCAGATGCCGGGCCACGGCACGGGCCGCATCGGCCTCGTCGTATCGCCCCTCCTGAAAACCGATGGAGAAGGTGCGCACCCTCTGGCTGCTGTGACGCTGCATCAACGCCGTCACCAGGGAGGAGTCGATGCCCCCGGAGAGAAAGGCCCCCAGCGGCACGTCCGTCACCATGCGGTCGCTCACCGCCTCCTGCAACAAGGCTTCCAGCCGGTCAAGGTCGGAAGCGGAGTCCTCCTCGGCCCTCTGCCTTCCGCTTTGTCCCTCTCGCACCACCTGCCACGGATCCCAGTACCGCCCCAATCGCAAGGCACCGTCCCGGTCGATTTCGGCCCAATGGCCCGGCGGCAGTTGCCGTACCCCCTGATAGATGCAGCCTGATGCCGGAACATAGGAGAGCCGCAGAAAATGGTGCAGGGCCACGGCATCCAATCGGGGACGAAAGGCCGGATGACACCGCAACGCCTTGACCTGGGAGGCGAAGAGCAACAGCGAGCCGTTTTGATGATAATAGAGCGGTTTCTTGCCCAGACGATCCCTTGCCAGGATCAGCCGTTGCCGGGTTCCGTCCCACAGCGCAAAGGCGAACATGCCGACCAGACGGGGCAGGGTCGATTCCACCCCCCAGCGCTCGCACGCCTCCACCAGCACTTCGGTATCGGAATGGCCCCGGAAGGTGCAGCCCTCCCGCTCCAGTTGCCCTCTCAACCCGGCGAAATTGTAGATCTCTCCATTGAACACCACCACCGTGAGGCCACTGGCCGAGAACATGGGCTGACGACCATTGGGGCTCAAATCGATGATGGCCAGGCGACGATGCCCCAGTGCCAGTCCGGCCTTCGCATCGACATGCACCCCCTCGCCGTCCGGCCCCCGGTGGGCAATCGAGGCGTTCATCTCCCGTATGCGTCGCAGCAGCTCCTCCTCGCCTTCGGCGGCCCGCGCATCCCAGAATCCGGCTATTCCGCACATTCAACCCACTCCCCAACCGGGAAAAGCACCTCAGCCACCAACCCGTTCCCGGTAGAGTTTTTCATAGCGGGAGACCACCACCGGCAGGCTGTAATGGCTCTTGATGCGCTCCCGCGCCTCCCAACCCAGCTTGGCGCGTCCTTCGGGCCCCTGTTCGATCAGGCTGATCAGGGCCTCGGACAGCTTCACCTCGTCGCGCGGCGGCACCACCAGCCCCGTCTCCCGAACCAGAGCGGCGGAATCCCCCACGTCGGTGGTGACGCACGGCACCCCGCAGGCCATGGCCTCGCCCAGAACCAGGGGGAAGGCTTCGCCAAAAGCGGAGGAGGAGCAGGCGATGTCCAGAGCGGCGTTGACCCGTGGCAGATCTTCACGGCGTCCCAGCAGGTGACAGCGGTTTTCCAGCCCGTGCAGGGAGACCAGCCCCCCAACCTCCGGATTGGTCCGGGTCAGCCCGTCGCCACAGAGCAGAAAATGGACCTGGGGATAGCGCCGGACCACCAGCAGGGCAGCCTTGAGGAAATTGGCGTTGTCCTTCTGGGGATGGGCCCGGCCGATCCGCCCGATGAGCAGGGCATCCCCCGACAGACCCAGCTCCTGGCGCAGACTCAACCGGGCTTGGGGATCCGGGGCGAAGGCTCCCACATCGAAACCATTGGGGATCACCACCATCTTCTCTTGCGGGTAACCCAAGGCCACATGAAGATCGCGGGCCACTTCGGAACAACTGACGATGCGATCGGGTATCCAGCCGGAGAGTCGGGCCAGCCCCTTGACGATCAACCGGGTGGACAAGCGGCTGGAAGCCGGATCGAGATTGGAATTGTGGATACCCCAGATCAGGGGCACGTCGGGCAGAACCCGGCTGCCCAAACTGCCGAACAGATCGGCATGGTACATCCAGGTTTGAATCAGATCCGGACGCAAAGCCCGCAGCAAGCCGGCCAGTTTGAAGACCCACGAGGCCTTGCCTCCCCCCTGGGAACCGCTCAGGTGGTGAACGGGAATACCGTCGTCGAGCAACCGCTTGCCGATGACCCCCTCGCCCAGCAGGGAGATGACGGTGTTCTGAAAGCCGGTCCGGTCCATGCGCCCCAGCAAACGGGCCAGCATGGTCTCCGCCCCTCCCCCCTGCAGCCCGGTGATAAGGTGAACCACCTTCACGACAGCCATGGACCACCTGCCTTCAAACACTTCCGTTCCCAGGCCCAGGCCTGTTCGACCATGGTTTCCAGTTGAGGCCATCGGGGACGCCACTGCAAGGTTTGCTCCGCCAGGCGGGCGTCCGCCACCAGAATCGGGGCATCGCCGGCGCGGCGCTCCCCTTCCCGCACCGGAATGGCCTGCCCGGTCACCCGGCGGGCCGCCTGCAACACCTCTTCCACGGAGTAACCCCGCCCGTTCCCCAGATTGAAGGCCCCTCCCGGATGACCCTCCTGCAGCTTGCGCAACGCCAGCAGATGGGCCTGACACAGGTCGAGAATATGGACGTAATCCCGGATGCAGGTGCCGTCCGGCGTCGGGTAGTCCCGTCCGAAGACCGTCACCTCGGAGCGTCGCCCCGAGGCCACCTGCAACACCAAGGGAATCAGATGGCTTTCCGGCAGGTGGCACTCGCCCAACTCGCCTTCCGGATCGGCTCCCGCCGCATTGAAGTAGCGCAGGGCGATCCCCGTCATGCCATGGGCTGCGGAGAAATCGGCCAGCATCTGCTCCACCATGCGTTTGGTCCAGCCATAAGGATTGATGGGCTCCAGGGGATGGTGTTCCCCGATGGGAACCTCCCGTGGCGCACCGTAAACCGCCGCCGTGGAGGAGAAGATCAGGTGTTTGACCCCGTGATCCCGCATGGCCTCAAGCAGGGTCAAGGCGCCGTTGACGTTGTTGCGGTAGTAGCGGCCCGGCTGGGTCACCGACTCCCCCACCTGAATGAAGGCGGCGAAGTGCATGACCCCGGCAATGCGGTAGCGGGAAAAGAGCCCGTCCAGAAGGGCGCGGTCCTGGACATCCCCTTGCACCAACTCCCCGAAACGCACTGCCTCGCGGTACCCGGTCGAGAAGTTATCCAGAGTCACGGGATGGTAGCCGGATTGCCGCAGCAGCTTGCACATGTGGGAGCCGATATAGCCCCCGCCCCCCACCACCAGTATGGTTTCCACTCGTCCGTCCCCATCGGCTCGCCGCCGGAGCGGCGTCAATCCCCCCAAAGAATCTTCCGGTACTGTCGGGCCACCGGGTCAATCCCGTATCGTTCCACACGCGCCGAAAGCTCCGTCGACTGCCACTTCCGGGAGAGGCTCTCCGCCATGGCCCGCGCCATGGCCTCCACATCCCCGACGGGCACCACGGCTCCGTATCGACCCCGGCCCACCATATCGAGGGGAGGCTCACCGCAGGCTGTGACCACCACCGGGCGTCCCAGGGCCAGAGCCTCCGCCAACGCCAGGGAGAAGCCTTCGGCGACGGAAGAGAGTACGAACAGACGGCACCGGGCCAGATCGCCGTAGGGATTATCCAGAAAACCGGGCATCGCCACCCGGTCGGCAAGCCCCAGGCTCTGCACCAGACGCTGCAACTCGACCCGTCCGGCCCCCTCTCCCACCAGGATCAGGCGGGAGGGCACGGAATCCTGAAGGCGGGCAAAGGCCCGGATCAGCGTGGCGAAATCCTTCTCCGGCGCCAACCGCCCCATGCCCATGATCACCGGCAGAGAGTCGCCGTCCCCCAGCCAGGGATGGTGCGGCGGCTCTTGACCCAACCGCCGGATGCGTTCCAGATCAACCGGATTGGGCAACACTACCACATTCTTCAGGGGTTTGGCACGTCCGGCCTGCAACTCGTCCACAATCAGATCGGAGATGGCCAGAACCGCGTCGGCCCGATGGTAGAGACGTTCCGCCAGCCAGCAAACCAGCCTCTCCTGCCGGGCCAGTCGCAGGTTGCGTCCCTCGTTGAAACGCGCCACCTCCTGAACCACCACCCGCCCATCGCTGCCTGCCAAAAGGCGACCGGCCAGCAGCAACACCACGTTGGCGTGGGTCATGGCGGAAAAGACCACCTCGAAACGGTGGCGACGCAGCGTGAACCAGAGCGGCAACAAACTGCTCAGGATCCGGGGCACCCCCAGGTCGATGCGGCGCACCTCGGGATGCAGCCGTGGCAGAAGTTCCCCCTGCAAGCGGGCGCAGATCATGGCCACCGGCAGCCCCTGCGAGCTGAAATGGTTGGCCAGATCCACAAAAACCCTTTCGGCCCCGCCCCCGACCAGGGAGGGCAAGAAGAAGGCGATGCCGCCCCGGGTTCCGTTCACTTCTTCCAGTGCCCGCCGAAAGAGGACTTGCGACCCATGGCCACCGCACCAAGTCCGGCCAGATTACCCAGAAACCGCATGTACCCTTTGGCTTTGGGATTGACCAGCCCCGCCAGCAGGTTCATCGTCATCTGCCCCAGCAAGGCCCAGGCGACCGCCAGGCGGGAAAACCCCCCCATCTTGCGCACGAAATAGAGTCGGTTGACCACCTGCTGACGCCCCAGGGCAAATTGCCGGCTGGGATGGGGCAACTGACTGAAATGCCAGGTACGGGAATCCCCCAGCACATAGAGTCGGTATTTCCGGCTGACCCGGTAGGAGTAGTCGAGATCCTCCAGAAAGCCGTAGCCGATATACCACTCATCGTAGCTGAACTCCCGGATCACCTCCCGACGCCAGATGGTGGCCCCGCCATAGAGCCACTCGGTTTGCAGCGTCACCTCGGTAAAGGGGATCCACACCGGGAAACCGCTGGGCAGAACCCGACCCGGCGGGTCTCCGTACATGCCGAAGAAACGCAACAGCCCGGCGCGACCGACCTGCCCCTGATTGATGATGGTCATCGCCGCCCCGCCCACCTCGGCAGGGGCTGCTTCGAAAAAGGCCAGCAACTTTTCCGTGGCCTCGGGTTCCAGCACCAGGTCGTCGTCCAGATAACCGGCCAGCGTGGCATCGGCCCGAACCGCCGCCATGCCGGCATTGCGCTGCCGGGCCAACGAGGGCGGAAACTCCCGAACGTAGGTCAGCGGCAGTTCGGTGAACTGTTCGCAGATCCAATGCACCGGTGGTTCGCTGCCATCCACTACCACCACCTGATCCGGCAATCGGGTCTGATTGGTCAGACTGGACAGCATCTTGAGCAGATCGTCGGGATGATCCTTGGTGGGCACGACATAGGAAAGCACATGGGACATGTTCCGCACCGACTCCCTCAAACAGAAAGAGCCTGCCACCGCAACAGATGGCAGGCTCCTTAGGACGTGTTGACATTCGCCATCTTTCGGCCCCTGGCGGCGTTGCGACCCGGTTCGGAATGCCCATGCAGGGGGACTACACTCCGCTTCCTCACCGACTTGCGCCTTGCCAGGAACCCGAATCCGGCAAATGTCAACACGCCCTGAAATCCCCTCGAATCAGCTCAACCGTCGGCGTTGATCTTGGCAATCAACTCCTGCAGGACGGATTCGGCCAATTCGTTTTCGATCTGACAGGTACCGGCATTCTCGTGACCACCACCGTTGTAGGAGAGGCAAAGCTCGCCGACGTGAGTCTTGGAGGAGCGGTTGATGATCGACTTGCCGATGGCAAAGACGGTGTTCTGCTTCTTGAAGCCCCACAGCACATGGATGGAGATGTTGGTGTCGGGATAGAGGGCGTAGATCATGAAGCGGTTGCCCACATAGATGGTCTCTTCATCCCGGAGATCCAGCACCACCAGATTGCCGTACTGCTTGGAGCAGCGCAGCAACTGCTCGCGGAACAGACCCGCGTGTTCCTGATAGAGATCGACCCGCTCCTTCACGTCCGGCATCTTGAGGATTTCCTCAATGGGCGTGGTGCGGCAGTGGTCGATCAGATCCATCATCAACTGGTAGTTGGAGATGCGGAAGTTGCGGAAACGCCCCAAACCGGTGCGGGCGTCCATCAGGAAGTTCATCAGATCCCACCCCTGGGGATCCAGGATGTCATCCCGGGAAAACTGAGCCGCGTCGCCTTTGTCAACCGCGATCATGATCTCGTTGGGGACTCCGGTGAAGGCCTTGGCGCCACCGTAGTACTCGAAGACCACTCGCGCTGCGGAGGGAGCCTCCGGAAGGATGATATGGTTTTCGGGTTTGGCTTCGCCACGCCGCATCATTTCGCTGGCGTGATGGTCGAAGGCCATATACACCCCCTCCACATAGGGAAGGTTGGTGGTGATATCGCGCCCGGTGATGGTGATCTTGCCATCCTGCATATCCTTGGGATGGACAAACTGGATTTCGTCGATCAAATCCAATTCCTTGAGAAGGGCCGCGCAGACCAGACCATCGAAGTCGCTACGGGTCACCAGTCGAAATTTGGCTTTTTCCCCCACGGAACCACCTCCCTGCAAAGATATAATATTTCCGGTTTGGCGTCCTCTACCCGGACAATCGCGAATTATGCCCGATTCGAAAAGGCAATGCAATCCAGAATTGGCATTCCCCGTCGGACTTCAGCCATCCAGTCGCCAACAGCGCCAGGCGTAGCCCGGTCTGGAGAAATCCGGCGGCAACAGGGCGCTGGTACACTCCCGCATCCGGGCTCCCCAGGCGGCGTCGGTCCAATTCGGGGCAAACTTCTGTCGATGCAGGGAAAAGAGCAGACACCCGCCCGGATTCAGCCGGGCCACGCATCGCTCCAACAACAGGGGATGATCCCGTTGCAGATCGAAGTCCTGTTCCGTCATGCTGGAGTTGGAAAAGGTGGGGGGATCCACAAAGATCAGATCGAAAGACTCCTGATTCCCCTCAAGCCATTCCAGACAGTCGGCCCGCTCCAGCCGATGCCGGCTGTCGTTGAAGCCGTTGCGAAGCAGGTTGTCCTGAGCCCACTCCAGATAGGTGCGGGAGCGGTCCACGGTAACGCTGGAAACGGCCCCCCCTGCAGCGGCGTGAACCGTGGCCGTACCGGTATAGCCGAACAGGTTGAGAAAGCGCATGCCGGAAGCCCTGTTACGTATCAGCCGGCGTACCAGCCGACCATCCAGGAACAGACCGGTATCGACATGGTCCGTCAGATTGACGTAGAAGGTCAGTCCGTCCTCTTTCACCTCCAGCCGGGGTCCCTGTCGGCCCAAACGTTCGTAACCGGCCCCATCCTGCTGGCGAAAACGGACCTTGGTCACCAGATGTCCCGGCGGCAACTCCAGAACCCGGTTGAGCTGGGCGCAAGCCTCCTCGAAGCGGGCCTTGGCCTTGTCCGCATCGACGCTCCAGGGTGCCTGGTACTCCTGCACGTGGGCCCAGTCGCCATAGCAATCCAGCGCCAGATTGTATTCCGGCATATCGGCGTCGTAGAGGCGGTAGCAGGAGATCTCCTCCCGGCGCAACCAGCGTTCCAGGTGTTTTTTGTTCTTGCGCAGCCGGTTTGCAAACATCTCGCCACCGGCGGAGACGCTTTTGGCGGTCGCCCCTCCCGAACTTTCGGAACGGGGCTTGGGATCCTGCCAGGGAGCCCGAGCCCTGCCCACGCCGACCCCAACCCCCAACAGGCAGGCCACCCCTCCGTTGGACAGGGCATGCTGCCCCTCCAGACGCACCTCCATGGCCTTGAGCCACTTCTCCTCGGAGGAGAGTACCGCCACCCGCCACCCCTCTCCGCGATGCTCCACCAACCGTCCCAACTGACGGTAGAGGGGACGCAGATCCTGACCCGCCTCCAGACGCACCCCGTAAGGGGGATTGCAGGCCAGCAGTCCCTGTTCCCCGGTCGGGAACCGTTCCCCGAGGGACTCGATCTCCCCACTGGCGAAGCGCACCCGTTGCGCGAAACCCAGGCGCTGCCCGGCCAAACGTGCGCTTTCCACCGCGCCCTTCTCCCGGTCGAAGCCCCATAACGGTTCGGCAATCCGGCTCTCGTCCGCCTCCTTGTCCCGCTCCTGCTGCTCCCGCATGGCCTCCTGCCAGACCGATTTGTCCATGCCCGCCCAGTGTTGGAAGCCGAAGCGTTTGCGCAAACCCGACGGAGAACGCCCCGCCGCCAGCAAGGCCGCCTCCAGAACCAGCGTTCCCGAACCGCACATGGGATCGCAGAAGGCCGCCCCCTGACGGGCCAGCTCCGGCCACCCCGCCAACATCAGCATCCCCGCCGCCAGATTGGCCCCCAGCGGCGCCAGGACCTGGGCATCCCGATAACCGCGACGATGCAGCGCCTCCCCCGCCAGATCGAGGTAAAAAAGGGCCTCCTCGCCGCGCAGATGCACCTGTATACGCACATCCGGATCCAGGGTTTCCACCGAGGGTCGGCGCCCCTGACGCGCGGTAAACCGATCCACCAGGGCATCCTTGACCTTCAACGCCCCGAAATGGGAGTTGCGTACCGCTTCGGTGCGCCCCTCGAAGGCCACGGAAAAACGTTTGTCGGCGGAAAAATGCTCTTCCCAGGGGATGGAACGGGCCGTTTCGTAGAGCGCCTCCGCCGTACCTCCCGGCCCCTTGGCCAGACGGACCAGCACCCGGCTGGCCGTGCGCAGCCACAGGCAGGCCTCCACCCCCAGCCGGGCCGGCCCCTGACAATGCACCCCGGCCCGGGAACGACGCAACGCCTTGACGCCCAGCAGCCGCAGCTCTCCCTCCAACACCTCCTCCAGACCCGGCAGCACCGTGATGAAGAAGTTGTGCATGCCGTCCGGTGGGGAGCCGGTCATGCCATGCCCAGCGCCTGCTTGTACAGATGCAACAACTGCTCCTCCTCGTCCACCTGATGTTTGTCCATCTTGCGGATGCGCAGAATCTGCCGGATCACCTTGGAATTGAATCCCGCGCTTTTGGCCTCGGCCAGCGTATCCCGGACATGCTGCCCCAGCGCCGCCCTCTCCTCTTCAAGCCGCTCCAGCCGATCGATCATCTGTTGCAGGTGTTCCGCGGCCTCGACCATCTGTTCGTCCATCTTATCGTCCATGAAACCCGTTTCCTTTCACCCGTTTTACGTCCAGCCATTGAGGATTCATGCCCTACACTGCTACGTTATACGGAAACCGGAACCGTTCGCCAAGTCCGGCTGAATCCGTTCTTTTTTCAATTAAGACTCGCGGACCCCGCTGCCCGCTTCCCCAAGGAGCCATAACGTGGAAGAAATGACCGCTTTCGAAGAACCCACCCGCCGTCTAGCCGCCATCGTCGAGGGGTTGCATCACCTGCCGGTGGTCGGCCATGAAGGTTTTCTCAACGTGGGCAACCAGATGGGAACCTTCAGCGGCGGTTTTGCCACCAGCGCCAGCCGCGCCACCTCCATCAAGGAGCGCATCGCCACCGGTGGCGAACTGGGCTTGACCACCTTCAAAACCGATTTTCGCAAAATCCAGAAGGAGATCGAAGGCGTCTTCGCCGCCACCACCTCCATGATGGCCTATCACGAAGCCTTTCTGCAGCGGCTGGGCAACATTTTGAACTGGAGCCAGCAATTGCAAAAGGAGACCTTTCTGCCCCCCCTGGTGGAACAACTCCGCATCGGCGGGGGTCGCAAGGTGGAGCGGCAGACCCTGTGCGCCATGATCGACAACCTGGTGCTGCAGGTGCGCCCCCTGCTCGATGAAGTGGTCTCCTCCACCCAGACCGCCGGTGACCAGATGCACCATCTCACCCGTCGCATCCGGGTGGAACTCGATGCCAGCCAGCATACCACCGTGGCCATTCAGGAGAGCGTCACCGAGACCTTGAAGAACATGTCCCGTCTGGTTCGCCAGGTGGACGGGGTCTGCGTCAAGATGGAGAGCCATTCCGACGATGTCAACCGTGCGGTCTTCGCCATGGTGCAGGACATGCAGATGGACGACATCACCTCCCAGCGCATCCACCACGCCCTCACGGCGGTGGAGAAGATCGACGAAAAGCTGGAAGGCGGCAGCGGCAAGAAAAAGGCGGTGCGTTGGGCCATCGTGGCGGCCCGCATCGTCATGCGTCAACTGATGGAATCCCGCGACAGTCTGGTCACCGCCGTGGAGTCCATTCGCGGCCACCTGGACAGCATCGCCCAAACCAGCGCCCGGCAGACCGACGATGTGGTGGAAGCCTGGCAAACCAGCATGCAGTTCCATCACGACATCACCGACGTGAGTTACCAATTGGGAGCCCTGGTGCGGCTGGGCATTTTCGAAGAGACCCTGCCCACGGACATCCTGCGCGCCCTGACCCAGTCGGAGAATGCCCTGTTCCAGGCCAAACGGGCCATGGACATGCTGGTCATGACCGGACACCGTCTGGAAAAGCTCTCCTCCTCCCTCTCCACCGAAGGCCTGCCCCGGTTGTCGACGGTCAACAACCGCATCATCACCCTGGCCCGCAACCTGCAAACCCAATGTGCGGAAAAACTGCCCGAATTCGACGAAGCCAACAACCAGTTGCAGGAGTTCTCCGCCGTCTTCGCCGAAAAGGTCACCCCGCGCCTGATGCGCACCAGCAGCCTGCTGCGCCGCGCCCCCCTCACCACGCAACAGCTCGACATCAACAACGCCGACCTGGTGCGCATCATGAAGGAGATTCTGCAGGAGACCCGCCAGATTGCCGGTCAGGTGGAGCTGTTGCAGGCCGATCTGACCTTCCACCATCAGGTGGGCGATCAGGTGGAAAAACTGCTCAAACAGTTCCAGGACCTACTGGGCATCATCGGTGTCGGACTCGGGGAATACCTGGAGGGTGACCTCTCCCAGTTGGCTGCGGAGTTCGAGGATCTGGTCAGCCTCTACACCATGGCCAGCGAACGCAACGCCCATCTGGCGGCCCTGGGCGGGGAAGGCGGAGCCGACTCGGGCGAAGACGATATCGAGCTGTTTTAGTCGGGGTGAACCGTATGCCGGGCCTTGATCCACGTTTCGTCCACCGGGTCGTCGCGTCTGGCCCTCTTGATTCTATTTCTGTTTCATTCGTTCATTAATACGGGGGTCCGGGGGCGATTATCG
>JADGAQ010000067.1 GCA_015231925.1 Magnetococcales bacterium | reverse complement strand
CCGCTACGAACATGAAGAGGGTACACCACCACTGGGCCGCCGGAGAAAAGGCCGCCAGGCTCAAGTTCCGTGTCGAAAATCCCCCGGTGGCCATGGTGGTGAAGGCGTGATCCGTCGCCTCCAGAAAATCCATGCCGGACCCCAGGTAGGCCAGGACATTGGCCAGTGTGAACCCGAAATAGATGACCCACAAGATGCGGGCGGTGCTGGCCACCCGTGGCACCAGGCGATCCTTGGTGGGGCCGGGCACTTCCGCCTTCAGGATCTCCATGCCGCCCACCCCCAGGAAAGGCAGGATGGCGATGGCCAGCAGCAGAATCCCCATGCCCCCCAGCCACTGGATCTCCGAACGCCAGAAGAGCTGGCTTTTGGGCAGGATCTCCACGTCGGTCAGGATGGATGCCCCGGTGGTGGTGAAGCCGGAAGCGGTTTCGAACCAGGAGTCGATCCAACCCATCCAGCCGCCGAAGACGAAGGGCAACCCCGCCAGGACCGTGGCCATCATCCACCCCAGCCCGACGATGAGGATGCCGTCCCGGGGCAGGAGTTCGGTCTGAACGTTGCGGGGGACGAAATAGAGCAATCCGATGATGGTCCCGATGATCATGGAGTAGATGAAGGGTCGGGGCTCCTCACCGAGGATCAGGGCCACGACCAGCGGGGCGATCTGGCTGACGGTGAGCAGGGCGGACAACAAGGCCAGGACACGCAGATTCATCCGGTAATTCATGAGGCCATCCCCTGCGGCAGAATCAGCTTGCGCATTTTCTGTTTGATCTTGCCCTGCCGGTTGGAGACCAGAAGAATCTGGTCGTTGTGATGACAGACCGTGTTGCCATCCGGCAGCATCAACTGATTGTTGCCGCGCACCACCGCCGCCAGGATCACCCCGTGGGGAATACCCACCTCCCGCAAGGGTTTGTTGGCCATGGGCGACTCCATGTTCAGGCGGATCAAGGCGGCTTCCAGCTTTCCTCCCAAGAGCAACTGGGCCTCCAGAACGTCACAGGGGCGCAGCAGCCCCAGCACCTGCCCGATGGCCGTCAAATTGGGATGAACCGCCGCGTCGATGCCCATGAACGAGGAGAGGGCGATATAGCCTTCATTGTCGAACATGGTGATGGAGCGCCCCGCGCCGAGGCGTCTGGCCAGCACCGAGGACATGAAGTTGATCTCCTGATTGCCGGTCAGGGCAATATAGGTGGTCACCGGATCCAGCAGCTCGTGCAGCAGCCCCGGATCGGTCACATCCCCCTGGAGAACCCGGGTTTTGGAGAGACGTTCCGCCAGAAACTGGCAGCGCTGGCGGTCCCGTTCCACCAGCGTGGGTTGACACCCCTCCTCCTCCAGCTTCAGAGCCAGATGCAGCGCCATGCGCCCTCCGCCGCCGATGACGTGTCGGGTATGGTGCATGCGCAGATGGCTCTGTTCCAACCCCATGAAGGCAAAGGCCGAGGAGAGTTCCCGCCCTTCCAGAAGCGGCAGATAGAGGCGGTCGTCGACTTCGAAACGGAAATCCCCGTTGGGAATGATGGTCTGCCCATGCCGTTCCACCGCCACCACCAGGGTGCGGTTTTCCCGACTCTTGTCGATTTCGTGCAAGGGCTTGCCCAGCAGGGGGCTGCTCTCCTGAAGGCGGAAGCCGGCGATATGGATGCGCCCCCCCAGGAAGGAGACCACTTCGAAGGCCAGGGGAATCTCCAGCAGGTCCATGACCAACTGCAGGGCATTGCGTTCGGGGGTCAGCAGCATTGTCTGATCCAGCTGCGAACCGTTCCAGATGTGGGTATTGGTGGTGAACTGCTCCTCCCGCACCCAGATGGCGGCGCGGGCTTTCGGCGCCAGGGAGTGGAGACCCAGGGCGGTGACGATGTTATCGGTATCCGAGTTGGTCACGGCCAGCACCAGATCCGAGGTTCCGATCTGAACCTCGGACTGGATGCCCGGATCGCTCATATCCCCCTGCAGGGCCCGTACATCGACGTGGGAAAGAAGTTGCTGTATGGCTTCGGCGCTCGGGTCGACGACGTGAACGTCGTGCCCCTCCTCCACCATGTATTTGGCCAGCACACTCCCTATCGCCGTCACACCAACGATCACGACATTCATGGTTTTTTCATCTCCCCGCAGCAATCCAAGGCATGGATGGGAGCGGGGATGTTAAACCGACCGGGCCATCAGGATCGTGTAAATTGTCGCGACGGAGCCATCATGATTTCATCAGGATAACAAATCCAGAATATTAACGATCTTTTTATACCATTCATTCGACATTATTGACCATCTTGATTTGGATTTTCCTACAATGCCATTCCATGAAGCTCATCTTCCTCATGAAGGCCACCTGAAACCCCTGTGGAGGCGCCGATGGACCCGCTCTACCTGATCGGACTGATCATGGCTCTGGCCCTATTCCTATATCTGGGAGTGGTGCTTTTTCTGCCGGAGCATTTTTCATGAACCCCGGATTTTTCCTGAAAGTCGCCTACGGACTGCTGGCCCTGCTGGTTCTTTCCGGATCGGTCACCCTGTTCGGGCCCGAGGCGGAAGTGGCGATCCCCTTTTCGGAGGAGTCGCCCCCCGCCCCGAAAGCCTGGCGCATGGGCATCGACCCGAACGCTCCCCCCTTCGTCCGGAACTCCGCTGCCATCACCCCCTGAGGGCCTTGATGGCGGCCAGTTGCTCCAGGGAGCCCAGCAGGATCAGGCTGCTGCCCGCCTGAAGGCGGGTATCGGGAGAGGGGTTGATCCGGATCTCGTCCCGGGGATGGGAGGCGTCATGGGGAGGACGAATGCCGATCAGATTGACCCCGTAGAGGGTGCGAAGCGCCAGTCCGCCGATGGTTTGATCGAAAAACGGCGACGGGCAGGGAATGTCGATCAGGGAGACATTCTTGCCCAGGGGGATGCGTTCCGCCAGATCGGGATGCAGCAGTTTGTGGGCCAGGCGCAACGCCATATCGTGTTGGGGAAAGACGGTCTCGCTGGCCCCGAGGGTCTGGATGGCTTCCCCCTCCTGTTCGTTGTCCACCTGGGCCAGGATGCGGGGAATGCCGTGTTTCTTCAGGGTATGGGTCACCAGGACCGTGGAATCGAAATGGTTGCGAATGGCCACAATCGCCGTATCCACATCGAAGGCTCCCACCGCCTTCATGGCGGAAGCGTCGGTGGCGTCGCAACAGATACCCTTGGAACACTCCTCCCGAATGGCATTGACGCGCTCCTCGTCCCGATCCACGGCCAGGACATGAGCCCCTCCCTCGAAGAGGGTGCGGGCCACGTAACGACCGAAGGTACCGAGACCTACTACCAGAAAATTGCCGGACATGGACATTCTCCAAACTCAACCGATGTTGACGTTTTCTTCCGCATGGGCGTAACGAACCCGGGGGGCGCTGCCCACCAGAGTGTGAACCACCAGCAACGGCCCCAGCCGGCCAATGAACATGAGGGCGGTGATGATCAGCTTGCCGCTGACGCTCAGGGAGCCGGTGATGCCGGTGGAAAGCCCCACGGTGCCGATGGCGGATACCACCTCGAAGAGCAGGGCCAGGAAATGGTTGCCCGAGGACTTGCCGAAGGCCACCCGCCCCGCCTCGGTCACCTCCAGCAGAAACGAACCCGCCAGGATGGCCAGGACATAACCGGTCACCACGAACATGGCCTTGGTGACGGTCTCGTCGGGAATGCTGCGCTCCTGACACTCCACCCGGGGACGATTGCGGGCTCGGGAATACATCAAGGCCACGCAAACCGCGAAGGTGGTGGTTTTCATACCCCCCGCCGTGGAACCCGGAGACCCCCCGATGGCCATCAGAAGGATGACCAGGTAGAGGCTGGCCCCGGTCAGCAGGCCCGTATCCACGGTATTGAATCCGGCGGTCCGACTGGTCACCGACAGGAACAGACTGGCCAGGCCGACGCTGCCCGCATCGCTGCCCATGGCCTCGCCGCCCCATTCCAGCGCGGCGATGAAGAGGGCTCCCAGCCCGATCAGCCAGAGGGTGGTGCGCAACACCATGCGGGTGTGCAGCGAGAGCCGGGCCGGTCGCCGCCGCAGCCGCGAACGCATCCAGAAGGTCAGATCCGCCACCACCAGAAAACCGATGCCCCCCAATACGATCAACCCCATGACCACTCCGTTGACCAACGGATCGTCGCGATACCCCATGAGGCTGTCGGCGTAAAGCCCGAAACCGGCGTTGCAAAAGGCCGAGATGGCGTGAAAAACCGCCAGCCAGACGGCCCAAAGCGGCTCGTTGCCCTGGGAAAAACGCAGGAACAGCAGCACCGCTCCCAAGGCCTCCGTCACCAGAGTGAAGAGCAGAATGGTCCCCAGCAACTGGCCGGGATGAATGGAATCGAGCGCCCCGTGGGAGGTTTCCAGCAACAGGCGATGCTGCAGGCCGATGTTCTTGCCCCGGCCCAGAATCCGGGTGATGAAAAAGGTGGAAAGCGTCAGGAATCCCAGACCGCCCACCTGGATCAACATCAGGATCACCCCCTGTCCGAAGACCGAAAAGGTGGTGCCGGTGTCCCGGGTGGCCAGTCCGGTGACGCAGACCGCCGAGGTGGAGGTGAACAGGGCATCCACCCAGGAGACCGGCTCCACCCCGAGTTGGCGGCTGACCGGCAGCATCAGCAACAGCGCGCCGGCCAGAATGGTCAGGGCAAAGGAGACCAATACCAGACGAGAGATGTGCAGTTCATTCATCGCACACGCTTTCCTTGATGATCCGATTCGACACGTTGAACACCGGTTTATCCCTTCCACCCCAGGAGCAGAACATCATGACACGAACCAGACAGAGCGCAACGAAGGCGCCACACTATATAATTACAAATATAATCTGTATAAAATTCATCCAGCCCGGCATCAAGAACCCGTAAAAATTGCTCTTGACCCTTTTTTTATGTAAGACGGCAGTCTTTTTTGATCATCCTGATGGGGAAATTGCTATCATGCTCTCAACTGGACGATAATATATAATTTAGGAGTTATTGTGTAAGTATAAAATTCAATCAGGATACTCTTCCATGAACCAGCGAAACACACTGAAGGCCACACCATGATCGCAAACGGCACACTGCAAATCGGGTTTTATCTATTGGTCCTGCTGCTGCTCGCCTGGCCCCTGGGGATCTTCATGGCCAGCCTCTACCGCGAGGAGAATCCGCGTTTCCTGCGCTGGTTCTCTCCCCTGGAGCGGGGCCTCTACCGGCTGTGCGGCATCCACCCGGAAGAGGAGATGTCCTGGAAACGCTACAGCGTCGCCGTCCTGGTCTTCAACCTGGCCGGTCTGCTGGCGGTCTATCTGCTGCAACGTGTTCAACTCGCCTTGCCGCTCAATCCCCAGTCCCTGGCCAACGTCAGCCCCGATTCCGCCTTCAACACCGCCGTCAGTTTCGCCACCAACACCAACTGGCAGGGCTACGGCGGCGAAACCACCCTCTCCTATCTGACCCAGATGCTGGGCCTGACGGTGCAGAATTTCGTTTCTGCGGCGACGGGCATGGCGGTTCTGGCGGCGCTGATGCGCGGCTTCACCCGCCGCGAAGCCGCCGGCGTCGGCAACTTCTGGGTGGACATGGTTCGTTCCACCCTCTACGTGCTGCTGCCCCTGAGCCTGGTTCTCTCCCTGGCGCTGGTCAGTGAGGGCGTGGTGCAGACCTTCGCCCCCTACCAGACAGCCCGACTCGTGCAGCCGGTGGAGTACGAGCAGGCTGCCGTCGCTGCCGACGGACAGCCGGTCACGGAAAGGAAGATCGCCACCGAACAACTCATCGCCCTGGGGCCCGCCGCCTCGCAAGTGGCCATCAAACAACTGGGCACCAACGGCGGCGGTTTCTTCAACGTCAACTCGGCCCACCCGCTGGAAAACCCCACCCCCCTCTCCAACTTCCTGGAGATGATCGCCATTCTGCTGATTCCCGCCGCACTCTGTTTCACCTTCGGGCGCTTCGTCGGGGATCTGCGTCAGGGCGGGGTGATCCTGGCGGCCATGACCCTGGTCTTCGTGGCTCTGCTGGCGGTTTGCCTCGTGGCGGAACAGTCCGGCAACCCGCTCTTCGACCGTCTCGGACTGGATACCCGCGCCTCGGATCAGCAGGCCGGGGGCAACATGGAGGGCAAGGAGGCGCGTTTCGGCATCGTCAATTCGGCCCTCTGGGCCACCGCCACCACCGCCGCGTCCAACGGATCGGTCAACGCCATGCACGACTCCTTCACCCCCCTGGGCGGGCTGGTGCCGATGTGGATGATCCAACTGGGCGAGGTGATCTTCGGCGGTGTCGGCTCGGGGCTTTACGGCATGATCGTCTTCGCCCTGGTCGGCGTCTTCGTATCCGGCCTGATGATTGGCCGCACCCCGGAGTACCTGGGTAAAAAGATCGAGGCCTTCGAGATCCAAATGGCCTCCGTGGCCATCCTGGTGCCCTGTCTGGCCACCCTGGCCGGGGCCGCGCTGGCGGTGGTGAGCGAGGCGGGCAAAGCCGGCATCGCCAATCCGGGCATCCACGGCTTTTCGGAAATCCTTTACGCCTTTTCCTCGGCAGGCAACAACAACGGCAGCGCCTTTGCCGGCCTCTCGGCCAATACGCCGTTCTATAACACCCTTCTGGGTCTGGCCATGCTGCTGGCCCGTTACGGGGTCATCCTCCCGGTACTGGCCATCGCCGGTTCCCTGGCCGCCAAGAAGAGCATTCCCCCTTCGGCGGGAACCCTGCCCACCCATACCCCGCTCTTCGTGGCCCTGCTGATCGGTACCGTCATCGTCGTCGGCGCCCTGACCTTTTTGCCCGCACTGGCCCTGGGACCCATCGTGGAACACCTTGTCATGATCAACGGGCGCTGACTGGAGACCCCACCATGCACAAACAACTCTCTCTGTTCGACCGCAACCTGCTCAACGAAGCCGTCCTGGAGTCCGTCAAGCGGCTTTCACCCCGGTACCAACTGCGCAATCCGGTGATGTTCGTGGTCTGGCTGGGCAGTTTTCTGACCAGCGGACTTTACGTCCAGGCCCTCTTCGGCCAGGGCGACGCCCCGGCGGGATTCATCCTGGCCATCGCCCTGTGGCTCTGGTTCACCGTGCTGTTCGCCAACTTCGCCGAGGCCATGGCCGAAGGCCGGGGCAAAGCCCAGGCCGCCGCCTTGAAAGGCCTGCGCAAGAGCGTTTCCGCCAAGAAATTGCATGAAGCCAGAGCCGACGCCAAATGGGAGAGCGTTCCCTCCGAAAGCCTGCGAAAGGGGGATCTGGTCCTGGTGACCGCCGGCGACATCCTGCCCGGAGACGGTGAGGTGGTCGAAGGGGTCGCCTCGGTGGACGAATCGGCCATCACCGGCGAATCCGCCCCGGTGATCCGGGAGTCGGGCGGCGACTTCTCCGCCGTCACCGGCGGTACCCGCATCCTCTCCGACTGGCTGGTGGTGCGCATATCGGTCAATCCCGGAGAGACCTTCCTCGACCGCATGATCGGCATGGTGGAAGGGGCCAAACGGCAGAAGACCCCCAACGAGATCGCCCTGACCATTCTGCTGGTGCTGCTCACCCTGGTCTTCCTGCTGGCCACCGTCACCCTGCTGCCCTTTTCCATCTACAGCGTGGAGTCGAGCCAGTCGGGTTCCCCGGTTTCGGTGACGGTTCTGGTGGCCCTGCTGGTCTGTCTGATTCCCACCACCATCGGCGGACTGCTCTCCGCCATCGGCGTGGCCGGCATGAGCCGCATGATGGAGAAAAACGTTCTGGCCACCTCCGGAAAGGCGGTGGAGGCGGCAGGCGATATCGACGTGCTGCTGCTGGACAAGACCGGCACCATCACCCTGGGCAACCGGCAGGCCTCCCTTTTCCTGCCAACCTCGGGAATCGGCGACAAGGATCTGGCGGAAGCGGCCCTGCTGGCCTCCCTGGCCGACGAAACCCCCGAAGGACGCTCCATCGTCACCCTGGCCAAGGAGGTGCTGCATCAACGGGGCCGGGACATCCATGCCGAAGGCGCAACGTTCATCCACTTCACGGCCCAAACCCGCATGAGCGGCATCGACTGGCAGGGGCGCTCCATTCGCAAAGGTGCGGCGGAAGCGGTGCGACGCCATGTGGAATCCTCGGGGGGCTTCTGGTCCAACGCCGTGCAGAACAGTGTGGAGGAGATCGCCCGACGCGGCTCCACGCCCCTGGTGGTCGTCGAGGGCAACCGGGTACTGGGTGCGGTGGAGTTGAAGGATATCGTCAAGGGGGGCATCAAGGAGCGTTTCGCCGAACTGCGGCGCATGGGCATCAAGACGGTGATGATCACCGGCGACAACCACCTCACCGCCGCCGCCATCGCCGCCGAGGCGGGGGTGGACGACTTCCTCGCCGAAGCCACGCCGGAAGCCAAACTCAAGCTGATCCGGCAATACCAGGGGGAGGGCCGTCTGGTGGCCATGACGGGAGACGGCACCAACGACGCCCCCGCCCTGGCCCAGGCCGACGTGGCGGTGGCCATGAACACCGGCACCCAGGCCGCCAAGGAGGCGGGCAACATGGTCGATCTCGACTCCAACCCCACCAAGCTCATCGAAGTGGTGGAAACCGGCAAGCAGATGCTGATGACCCGTGGTTCGCTGACCACCTTTTCCATAGCCAACGACGTGGCCAAATATTTCGCCATCATCCCCGCCGCCTTCGCCACCACCTATCCGGTGTTGAACACCTTCAACATCATGGGGTTGGCCACCCCCGCTTCGGCCATTCTGTCGGCGGTGATCTTCAATGCCCTGATCATCATCGCCCTGATCCCCCTGGCCTTGAAGGGTGTGGCCTACCGCCCGGTGGGCGCGGGGTCCCTGTTGCGCCGCAACCTGCTGGTCTATGGCCTCGGTGGCTTGATCGTGCCCTTCGCGGGCATCAAAGCCATCGATCTCGTTCTGGTCCTGCTCCATCTCACCTGAGGATGCCGCCATGTTGCCTGTAATCCTACCCTCTCTGCGTATGCTGCTCCTGATGACCGCCCTGTGCGGGGTACTCTATCCGCTGCTGGTCACGGGACTGGCGCAGGGACTCTTTCCCCACCAGGCCGAAGGCAGCCTGCTTCGGGACAACGGCGTTACCGTCGGTTCCTCCCTGGTGGGGCAACCCTTCAGCGAGGCCCGCTATTTCCGGGGACGCCCCTCGGCCACATCCCCGGCGCCCTACAACGCCGCAGCCTCCTCCGGCTCCAATCTGGGTCCGGTGAATCCGGCCCTGGAAGAGGTGGTCAAGGCCCGCATCGCCGCCCTCCGGGAGAGTGATCCCGATCAGACCCGGCCCATTCCCGTCGATCTGGTCACCGCCTCCGGCAGCGGTCTCGATCCCCACATCAGTCCGGCGGCGGCGCAGTGGCAGATTCCACGGGTGGCCAAAGCCCGTGACTTGTCCGAAAAGAACGTGCAGGATCTGGTGGCACAACACACCCAGGGACGCACCTTCGGTCTGCTCGGAGAAGCCCGTGTCAACGTCCTGACCCTCAATCGGACTCTGGACCGTCTGAAGAAGTGACCACCCATGGATGATTCCGCTCCATCGACCCGCCCCGATCCCGATGCCTTGCTGGCCCGTCTGGATGAAGAGTCCTCGCGGGAAAAACGGGGCAAGCTGAAGATCTTTTTCGGCGCCTGTCCCGGCGTCGGCAAGACCTTCGCCATGCTGACCGCCGCCCGACTGCTGCAAAGCCAGGGGGTCGAGGTGGTGGCCGGGGTGGTGGAAACCCACGGTCGGCAGGAGACCGCCGAGTTGTTGCGCGCGATCCCCACGCTGCCGCGCCGCCGCATCGACTACAAGGGGCACCTTCTGGAAGAGTTCGATCTGGATGGGGCCCTGGCGCGGCGTCCGCAACTGCTGCTGGTGGACGAACTGGCCCACAGCAACGCCCAGGGCAGCCGTCACCCCAAACGGTGGCAGGATGTCGAGGAGTTGCTGGGGGCCGGCATCGATGTCTTCACCACCATCAACGTGCAGCACGTCGAAAGCCTCAACGACGTGGTCGGCAAGATCTCCGGCATCCGGGTCCGGGAGAGGGTTCCCGATCACGTCATCGACCGCGCCGACGAGATGGTCCTGGTCGATCTGCCCCCCGAGGAGCTGTTGCAACGACTGAAGGAAGGCAAGGTCTACATTCCCCAACAGGCCCGGCGGGCGGTGGACCACTTCTTTCGCAAGGGCAACCTGCTGGCCTTGCGGGAGCTGGCTCTGCGCCGCACCGCCGACCGGGTGGACGGCGACGTGCGCGCCTGGCGGCGGGAGAAGTCGGTGGCCACGGTCTGGCCAACCCGGGAATCGGTGCTGGTCTGCGTGGGGCCGGGACCGGACAGTGAACGGCTGGTGCGTCGCGCCGCGCGGCGGGCCAATCAGACCGGCGCCCCCTGGCATGCCATCGCCATCGAAACGCCCGCCATGCACACCCTTCCCGAATCGGCGCGAAAACACATTCTACAGGTATTGAAGCTGGCCCAGGAACTGGGGGCGCAAACCGCCAGCCTCTCCGGCCAGGATGCGGTTTCACCCACCATCGCCTATGCCCGGGAACACAATCTGGGCACCCTGCTGATGGGGCGGGACCGCTATCGGCGCCTGCCCTGGCAACACGGTTTCGCCGAGAAACTGGGGCGGCTGGCGCCGGATCTGGAAATCCTTCAGGTGGCCCGGGAAGAGGAGGAACCGAGGGAAAACACCGCCTCGCGCCCGCCTGTCAAACCGGCGGGGAGTCCCGCCTGGAAATACCACCTTTCGGCCCTGGCCATCGTCTCCCTGGTCACTGCCGGCACCGCGCCGCTGCACGATCTGCTCGATCCGGCCAACATCGTCATGCTCTTTCTGCTGTCGGTGGTCCTGGTGGCCGTTCGGCTGGGACGCGCCCCCGCCGTGGTGGCCGCTTTCCTTTCGGTGGCCTCCTTCGACTTCTTCTACGTACCACCCCGCTTCACCTTCGCCGTTTCGGACGTGCAGTATCTGGTGA
The DNA here is from genome assembly GCA_015231925.1 of Magnetococcales bacterium. Lineage (NCBI taxonomy): Bacteria > Pseudomonadati > Pseudomonadota > Magnetococcia > Magnetococcales > Magnetococcales bacterium. The sequence goes on along the minus strand of JADGAQ010000067.1, from coordinate 9,214 downwards.
CCTTCGCCGTCATGCTGACGGTGGCGCTGGTCGTCGGCCAACTGACCGCCGGATTGCGTTTTCAGGCCTCCGCCGCCCGGAAACGGGAGCATCGCATGCATGTGCTTTACGAGATGTCCCGTGAACTCTCCAGCGCCCTGGGAGTGGAGCAGATCGTGGAGATCGGGCAGCGCATCATCAAGGGAGGCTTCAACGCCGCCGTCGCCCTCTTCATCCAGGGGCGGGAGAATCGCCTGCAACGGGTGGAGGGCTCCAGCGATCCGGACGGCGTCGATCCGGGAATCGCCCAATGGAGTTTCGACCACGGGCAGAGCGCCGGGTTGGGAACCGACACCCTGGCCTCCTCCCGCGCCCTTTACGTTCCGTTGAAAGCCCCCACCCGGCTGTGCGGCGTCATGGCTCTGGTACCCCAGGAATCCGTCTGGGAACTGCCCCCGGAACAACAGCAATTTCTGGATACCTGCGCCACCCTGATCGCCATCGCCCTGGAGCGGGTCCATTACGTCACCCTGGCCCGGGAGGCCCAGGTCAGCGTGGAGTCGGAGCGGCTGCGCAACTCCCTGCTCTCCGCCATCTCCCACGACCTGCGCACCCCGCTGACCGTCATTTCCGGTATGGCCGAAGCCATGATCATGGCCTCCCCGCAACTGCCCGAACCCCACGCCGGACTGGCCCGGGCCATTCGGGACGAGGTCTCCCGCACCACCACCCTGATCAACAACCTTCTCGACATGGCCCGCATGCAGATGGGCCACATCTCCCTCAACCGGGACTGGCAGACCCTCGAAGAGGTGGTGGGCGCGGCCATGCATGTCTGCGCCCCCCTGCTGAGCCATCATACCATCCGCATCGACTTGCCCGAAGACCTTCCCCTGCTGCAACTGGACAGCGTTCTCATGGAGCGGGTTTTCTGCAATCTTCTGGAAAACGCGGCGAAACACACCCCCCCCGGCACCCGGCTCGTCATCACCGCCGTTCAGGTCGCTTCGGATGTGGAAATCGCCGTGATGGACAACGGTCCCGGCCTGCCTCCGGGTTCGGAGAAAAAACTCTTTGACAAATTCACCCGTGGCAAGGTGGAATCCCGCATATCGGGATTCGGTCTGGGCCTGGCCATCGTGCGCACCATCGTGGAGGCTCACGGGGGCACGGTTCGCGCGGAAAACCGGCCCGATGGCGGCGCCCGCTTCGTCCTGTCCCTGCCGGTGGCTCCCCCTCCGGCGCTTCCCGAGGATGTGTGATGTCCGATACCCGTTCCCCGCCAACCCTGATCGTCCTGGTGGAAGACGAGCCCCAGATTCGCCGCTTCGTGCGCACCGCGCTGGAAGCCGAACACCACACGGTGGTCGAAGCCGAAACGGGAAACCGCGGTCTCATGGAGGTGGGCACCCGTCGCCCGGCACTGGTCATCGTCGATCTGGGGCTGCCCGACATGGACGGCATCCAGGTCATCCGGGAGATTCGCACCTGGTCCACCGTGCCCATCCTGATCCTGTCGGCCCGCAGTACGGAAAACGACAAGGTGACCGCCCTCGATCTCGGCGCGGACGACTATCTGACCAAACCCTTCGGGCTGCCGGAACTCCTGGCGCGGGTGCGCGCCCTGCTGCGCCGCACCACCCGTTCGCCGGAGGAGGACTCCCCGGTGGTGCAATTCGGCGAGGTGGAGGTCAACCGGGTGTTGCGCACGGTGAGCCGAAACGGCGTGGCCATCCATCTGACCGCCATCGAGTATCGCCTGCTCTCGCAGTTGATGGCCAACATCGGTCGCGTGCTGACCCACCGCACCCTGCTGCGGGAGGTGTGGGGACCCAATCAGTCGGAAAGCACCCATTATTTACGGGTCTACATGTCCAACCTGCGCCGCAAGCTGGAAGAGGATCCCAATCAGCCCAAACATCTGCTGACGGAGTCGGGGGTGGGTTATCGGCTGGTGGTGTGAGACCAGGCATCACTGTTTTTTAGTATTTTGATTTTTAATCTTTTAGAAAGTAAAAAAAGAAAATGTTCTGTCCTTTGACTTTTCGTTCATCCTTCATATAAATTAATTTTATATGACATCTAGTAATAGCTTAATATATTATTTTTAATTATAAAATATAAGTCAAAATATAGAACATTTTCTTTTTTTTGCTTTCTAAAAGATTAACATATTAAATGTCAAAGGATTTATTTCCCACTCGCATGCTTGCGATTCCAACTTCCTCGGGAGAACTCAACCCGGCTTCATCTCTTCGGAGCGGAAGCCCTTGTTGACGCGGTAGACATAGGCCAGAACCTCGGCCACGGCCTTGTAAAGTTCGGTGGGAATGGTCTCGCCCAAGGCGACCTTGCCGAGCAGGGAGACCAGATCGGGATCCTCCATCAGCGGCACCCCGGCTTCACGGGCGCGGTTGAGGATGGTTTCGGCGATGCGCCCCCGCCCTGTGGCGGTCACTCGCGGGGCCTGATCCCGAAAGCGGTCGTAACGCAACGCCACCGCCTTGCGCATCACCGGGGCCCGTTTCTCCTGGGGATCGTCCATTTTGTCACCCCTTGGCCGAATATCCGGCGCCCAGGCCCAGGAAGTCCCGCCGCTGGGCCTGCAAGGCGGTGCGGTCGAGCATGCTCACATCCAGGGCCGAAAGGGGCAGGCCCGCCTGTTGGATGGTGTTGCGCAACTCGCCGATCCGGCCCCGCAAGGCCGAAAGGCTCGACTCCTCCTCCGCGCCCAGAGCCACCAGCAGCCGGTTCTGCCCCAAGGAAAGCCGGGCCTGGATCATGCCCAGCCGGGTCATGTTCAGGGAGAGCAACACCGAAGTCACCTTCTCCTCCTGCCCACTTTCCCCTTTCCGACCGGATTCCTGCCGCCAGATCGACTCCCCCAGCCCCTCTTCGCCGACCCAGAAGACCCGGTAGCCCAACAGCATGGTTCCTTCCGGACCTGCCTGGGTGGCCCGAGGCAACACCTCCTGAGTGGCCACCAGATCGGCCAGACGCTGCAAAGCACCGCGCACCACCTCCAGTTGCCGCCCCCCTTCCCCCAGATTGCGAACCGACTCGGCGCTTTCGCGATTGCCGTCCGCCACCTCCTGCACCCATTGCAGCGACTGGGCCGCCTGACGCAGGGAGCGCACCGCCCGTGACACATCCTCCCGACTGCCCCCGTCCAGCAGCTTCACCAGTTCCGTCACGTCACCCTTCAGGAGTCCGGAAACGGAGAGATGCGGCAGGTTCTGGCGCAACACCGTCGCCAGACTCTCCCCCTTGTCCGTCACCAGCGCCCCCTCGGGAAGTGGACCCCCACCCAGCAGATTGGCCAGATTGAGCAGCAGCGGGGCCTTGTTGGCCTGGCCCGGCAGGAGAACGCTGCCTTCCCCCGACTTGCCGGAGAGACCCGCCAGAAGGGAAAGGCGCGCCAACAATTCGGGCGCCTGGGCCAGGCCCTGCTCCACCGACTGCCCCACCGCCTGAGCCACACGGGATTCACTGTTGACGATACGCAACCCGACCTCCGGCTGCAGACGCACCACCTGCAGGCGCACCTGCTCGCCCGCCTGAAGTCCCGCGCCGCCGCTAAAGGAGAAGGTATTGCCGTTGGGAAGTTGCAGGGTGCCCTTGCCATCCGCCTGCATGCGGCTGACCCGGCCATCCAGAAAGTCGCCCACGGTGAGCGTCAGCTCCCGAGCCGGCAGCTCAAGAGCCATCTCACCAATGGGGGCGTAGACGCCGGATACGATCATGTATCACTCCGGCCCTGGGAAAAGGGACTGATGAAAGGAACCCCCACTTACATCGAGAGATCCCGTTTGCCTTCCTGATTGATCAACCGTTTCAACAGGCTGACCTCTTCCACCGTCAGGCCGGTCTCTTCGATGACCCGCTCTTCGTCCACATTGTTGGAGAGCAACAGCTTGGCCTCCCGATAGGCGTCGTTTTTGTTCTGCAAACCGGAGTTGCTGCCCATGTCCTGCTCCGACATGCGACTCGGGGGGGCCGAACGGCTGGCGTAACGCATCTCCTTGACCAGCTCCTCGAAGGGCTGCTCCAGGCGGTTGACCAGATCGTCCAGGGAATGCTTGATGCGCCGGTCCAGCACCGCCAGCTCTTCCAGAATGATGCGGGCGCACTCCTCGTGATTGTCGTGCTGCACGACGGGTTGCAGGCGAGGCTCCTCCTCCTCGGGCTCGATGTGTTCCGCCCGCTGGCGCACCTCGTCCCGCAAACGCCTCACCTGCTGGTAAACCATCACCACGCCAAGGTACAAGATGGCGAAACAGAGAATAACCAACAAATTCCAGAAGGTCATATCCATGGCCCCTTAAACCATCCCTGAGAAAGCCCTGCCGCCATCGAACGGGTTCGATTGCCCGGGCCCGATAAACTACTCTTTACGACCAAAATACTTTTTCATGCGCGCCCGAATACGCAGCGTGGCTTTGGAATGGAGCTGGGAGATCCGGGACTCGGTGAGACCCAGGACATGGCCAATTTCACTCATGGTCAACTCCTCGAAATAGTAGAGGGTGACCACCAGGCGCTCTTTTTCCGGCAGGGAACCAATGGCGGCTCCGAGGGCCTGACGCATCTGCTCCAGCCCCATGGCCTCCAGAGGATCCTCGACGGAGGGATCTTCCAGCATTTCCAGGGCGTCCCACTCCTCGTTGTCCACGGCGGGTCGCAGATCCTCGAAGGAGATGATGCTCAGACTGCGCACCGACTCCAACTGGTCGTAATATTCCTGCAAGGAGAGCCCCATGTGGGTGGCAACCACTTCGTCGTCCACCGGGGAACCCTGTTTCCCCTCCAGATCCTGATAGGCCTCCTCCAACTGGGTGGCGGCATGACGCACCGTCCGGGGCACCCAGTCCAGGGCTCGCAGTTCATCCAGAATGGCCCCGCGAATACGAAATTCGGCGTAGGTCTGAAACTTGATGCCCCGTTCCGGCTCGAATTTGGCCACGGCGTCGATCAGCCCCAGGATACCCACCTGAATCAGATCGTCCTGATCGACTCCGGGGGGCAAGCGCATGGCGATGCGATTGGCCACGAACTTCACCAACGGGGCGTATTTCAGGATGATCTCATCCCGATTGGCGCCGCTCCAGTTATCCGCTTGAGAGGGTTCGACCCGTGCCGGTGCCCGTTGCATGGTCCGAGACCCCTATTCCGTCTCTTCGGAGGTGGGTGCGCTGCCCTCTTCCTCTTTCAGCAAACGGCGCCAGAAGAAGGTCATGCGGCCCTGATCCTCGCGACTCTTGTGCCAGGACTCCACCAGATTGGAGGTGAGGATGTCGAAGGCGATGCTGGCCGGGGCCTCCGGGAAGGCTTCGGAAACCACCAGTTGCTGCCGCACCGCCTGCTTCAACTGGGCATCGGCGGGAATGAAGCCCTGGTAGTCCAGAGTGATGTTGAGAAACTTGTCCGCCACCCGGTGCAGGGTGCGAAAGACATCCAGGGCCTCTTTTTCCGACGACACCTGATTGACCAGCAGATCGAAGCGGGCGATGCGGTGATTCATGTACATCACCTTCATCAGGGCGTAGGCATCGGTGACGCTGGCCGGATCGGGAGTGGCCACCACCATGATCTTTTCCACTGCCAGGATGAAATAGCGCACGTTGGGGGAGATGCCCGCGCCCGTATCCACCAGCACCACATCGAAATCGGCGTTCCAGTTGTCGATGTGATCGGTCAGGGCCATGCGCTGCACGTCGCTCAACTCGGAAAGATCGGCGACACCCGATGCGGCGGGCAGGATGGTGATGCCGTAGGGCCCCTTGATGGCGACCTGATCCAGGGTCAGATGCCCTTCCAGAACATCCTGGATGGTGTGGGTGGGCGAGAGGCCCAGGACCACGTCGATGTTGGCCAGCCCCAGATCGGCGTCGATCACCAGAACCTTGAGGCCGCGCCGGGCGAAATTCACCGCCAGATTGACCGAAACCAGGGTTTTGCCCACCCCTCCCTTGCCGGAGGTGACCGCCATGGTATAGGGAACCTTGCGTTGCGTAATGTTGCGTCCTTCCGCGGAGGAAGCATCCCAGCTTCCCGAATTGCCGCGTTCGGCAGCCAGGCGCTTCAGCTCGGCCTGTCGGGCCAGCTCTTTCAGGGTGGCTACCTGGTTGTCCAGATCGTCGATCATGGTCATCGCTTTCTACTTCCCCAAGCGCTTGCGAAAGGGAAATACCGTGATTATTCCTTGCCGGTGGTATCGGGCTGCTCGAACCATTTGGCCATGGTGGCAGCCGAGACCCAACCCAAATTTTCCGGTACCCTTTGTCCGTCCGTGAAGAGGGTCAAAGGCAATCTGGCCCGCAGGGCCACGTTGAGAATCCCTCCGTAGGTTACGGTTTCATCCAGTTTGGTGAAGATCAAACCGGTCGGCTGGAGGGTGGAAAACCGCCGGAACACCGCCTGCTGCTCGGTTTCCCGCACGTTGGCGGCCATGCAGAGCAGCACCTCCCGATCCTCACCCATCACCGGCAGCAGGCTGCCCGTGGAGTTGACCTGGCGGCGGTTGTAGGGGCTGGAGCCCACCGTATCCACCAGGATGAAATCGCACCGGTTGAGGGAGTGCAGTCCGGCCTTCACTTCGGAGAGGCTGCGGGCCACCACCAGACGCACCTGAAGCAGACGGGCGTAGGTTTCCAACTGGGCCACGGCCCCCACCCGGAAGGTATCCAGGGTGATCATGCCCACACTGCGACGCCGGTTGAGCAGCAGATCGGCGGCAATCTTAGCCAGGGTGGTGGTCTTGCCCACGCCGGTCGGCCCCACCAGCGCGATGACCCTGGCCTGACCGGCCATGGGATCGCGGAATTCCAGAAACCGCTTCAGCGCCACTTCCAGGCCGCGCTCCTTGTCAGCCTTGTCCACCATGGCCAGCTTGCGGGCGATGGGCTCTTCCACTCCGTGCATCAGCAGGGTGCTGTAACGGCGTTTGCCTTCCGCATCGAGTCCCGGCACGTCGCAACTGACGGCGGAGGGCATGCTTGACACCCGCTCCTCCAGTTTGGCCAGGGAGCGTCGGATTTCCGTCAACTCACGGGTCTGCATACCCCCGGCGGCGGCAGCGGCGGTGGCGGCTCCGGTGCGGCCCACCTGACGCGCCTCCTCCTGCAGGGCCTTGAACCGGGCGGCCAAACCTTCGGCGCCAACCGGGCGGGTCGGGGGTGGCGCAGCTTCCGCCGGTTGGCCATAGCGACTCACCCGGGGAGAAACCTCCTCCGGCGGTGCCAATCGGGCAAGACGCGGGGGTTCCACCACGGGATCCTCGTCCAATCCCGCGCCCAATCGCTCCCCTTTGACCTCCCCCCCTCCCTGAGAGGGACCCGGGCAGGCTTTCAGCTCGATCAGGGTCTGTCCGGTGCCGAGACCCCCGGCACCCTTTTCGCGGACGCTCCGGGTGGAGAGGATGACCGCATCCGGCCCCAGAAGGTCACGGACCTCCTTGAGAGCCTCGCGCATGTCCTTTGCTGTTATTGTGGTCACTTTCATCGGCGCACTCACTGCAGGCGGCTCACTCGCCGCATTCGGGAACGAGCCCGCGGCATGCCTCGTCGTTTCGGGGAGGATTCCCCAGTCCACCTCTCAATTGTTTACGACAACCCCACCGTCCCCAGATTGGACACTGCCACCGTGGATGGCACCTCGTTCTGGGAGAGAATCACCAGATGGGGCATCGACGTTTCGGTAATCTGCCGCACGAAGGGCCGAACCCGGCCCCCGGTGATCAGAATCGGCTGCATGACCCGGGAGGCGATGCCTTCCACCTCTTCCTGCACCCGGCGCACCAGCCGGGACATGGCCCGTGGCTGCATGGAGAGATAGGTGCCGTACTCTCCGTCCACGATGGCCTCCGCCACCAGGTTTTCGCTGTCCGCGCCCAACACCAGCGCATCCAACCGGCCCTCCTCGTTGAGGTAGCGGCTGACGATGCCGCGGGCCAGGGACTGGCGCACCAGCTCCACCAGCTGGTTGGGATGTTTGATGATGCGGGCGTAGTCGGCCATGGTCTCCAGAATGGTGCCCAGGTCGCGAATGGAGACCCGTTCCCGCAGCAACCCCTGAAGCACCTTTTGGACCACACCGAGATTGACCACGTTGGGGATCAGCTCCTCGACCAGCTTGGGCTGATTCTTGGCCACCAGATCCACCAGATTCTGCACTTCCTGGCGATTGAGCATCTCGAAGGAGTGGGTATAGATCAATTCGGTCAGATGGGTCGCCAGCACCGTGGAGGCGTCCACCACGGTATAGCCCATCATTTCGGCGCGTTCCCGGTCGGAGGCGGTGATCCAGATGGCGGGCAGGCCGAAGGCGGGCTCCTTGGTGGGAATGCCGTCGATGGTGCCGGCCACATTGCCGCCATCCATGGCCAGAAACTGACCGGGCCGCAATTCGCCGCGTCCCACTTCCACGCCCCGGACCAGAAAGACATACTCGCCGGGTTTGTATTGCAGGTTGTCCTTGATGTGGATGGGGGGCACCACGAAGCCCATATCCGAGGCGAACTGACGGCGGATGGAGCGGATCTTGTCCAGCAGGTCGCCGCGTTGCGTCTCGTCCACCAGGGAGATGAGTCCGTAACCCACCTCCAGGCGCAACAGATCCAGGGTGAGGAAATTCTCGATGGGCTCCTCCACCTGGGATTCCACCTGGGCCTGCACCGATTCGGCGCGGAATCGTTCTTTCTCCTGGGTCTCCTTGCGTTTGAAGAGGAAGTAGGCCCAGGTACCCAGCAGGATGGCCAGCACCGTGAAGGCCAGGGTCGGCATGCCGGGCATGATGGCGAACATGCCGAGTACACCGGAGGCCAGCAGGATGACCCGAGGACGGGCGGTGATCTGCCCGCCCATCTGTTCGCCCATGTTCTGGTCGCTGGAGGCGCGAGTCACCAGAAAACCGGCGGCGGAGGAGATGACCAGAGCGGGAATCTGGGCCACCAGACCGTCGCCCACGGTCAGAATGGTATAGATGTGAGCCGCCTGGCCCGCCGAAAGTCCTTGTTGCAGCACACCGATGATGAAACCGCCGACGATGTTGATGACGGTGATGAGAATGCCCGCCACGGCATCGCCGCGCACGAACTTGGAGGCACCGTCCATGGCCCCGAAGAATTCCGATTCCTCTTCGATCTCCCGACGGCGGCGTTTGGCCTCCGTCTCGGTGATCAGGCCCGAGTTGAGATCGGCGTCGATGGCCATCTGCTTGCCGGGCATCTTGTCCAAGG
>JADGAQ010000066.1 GCA_015231925.1 Magnetococcales bacterium | reverse complement strand
GCGCCAATACAATCGAGGATATTTTTCAATAGCCTTCTTGCGGGCCGGATCCGAATTTTGGAAGTTTTTCCGTTTCCCCGTGTTGCCAATTTCCCCGTCTTGTTTGGAAAATGTTCCCGCGATTTTCAGGACGGATGCATCTTGTTGGAAAATATAGCATATTCAGATTGATATGAGCATTTCTCCCGCTGCCGGCGGTCAAAAAACGGATGCCGGGGGAACGTGGCAACACAGCCAGGTTTAACTAATATCTTCTCAGGCTTCTCACCCATCCCACATATTCGTTTCACGGGGGCAAGAGTCAATATACATTAAAATCATTTTCCCATTATAAAAAAGATGTTGAAATGAGCAATTTCAAGCATTTTGAGTATCTTGTCGCTGAAATTGATCAAATGAATTTTAGCATTTTCGTCTCCGCAGTGGTTGCGCATCAGCAGCATCATGCCCATGGCGGCACTGTCGAAGGCAACGACATCCCGGAAATCGAGTTCGTAGGTCAATCCGGGAGGGCGATGAAGGTAGGCTTCCCGGAATTCCCGGTGCAGTTTGAAATTGAATTCGGCCGGCAGGCGTATTGTTACAAAATTATTGAACTCATTCGTAATGATCATCGCACTCTCCCAGGCTGATATGTTTAGAGTTTCATTTCCACCAGAGTTATATCGTCTGACTGTTCCCCCTCACAGCGAAATGTCGCCAAGTTCGGCAACAGTGATTCCAACCCGGCTCCGGAAGTGGAGAGACTTTCCAGAAAAGCTTCCAACCGCTCCGCGCCAAAAAAGCCACCGTCCGGAGAGCGGGTTTCCACGCTGCCGTCGGAAAACAGATAGATCCGCTCCTCTCCCGTCAAGGTGTATGTCGCACCAGAGGTATCGACCGCCATGCCTCCCTTGATGCCGAGGGGAGGCAAGGTCGAGGCCAGGCGGGCCACGGTCCGACCGGAACACACCACAGTTACGGGCGGCAGAGCGGCGTTCCAAACCCGCATCCGCCGTTTGGCCCGATCCAGCTCCACGAACGCCGCCACCAGAAACATGTCCACCGGCAGGCGACGGAAGATGGTTTCGTTGATTTGCTGCAGGATCTCCCCCAACGCCACCGCCTGATGGGTCAGACGGTAGAAGATGTCGGCCACCAGTGGTCCGCAGATGGCCGCCGCCAGGCCATGTCCGGTAAAATCTCCCACCATGAGGTAGTGTACCCCGTCGCTGCGCCGGGCGGAAAGCACGATGTCCCCGTTGGTCTTTTCCAGTGGAGTCATCAGCACCCGGAGACCGCTGAGGTCGAACTGGTCGTCGCGGCGCATTTTGAGTATGACCTTTTCCACATCCTGACGATCCCTGGCCAGTTGGTTGGCCAGATCGGCCCGCTGCAGCCAGGCTTGAATGCGCGCCTTGAGAATGATGGGGTTGGGTGGTTTGTTGAGGAAATCGTCGCCCCCGCATTCCAGACAGCGGGCCAGCTCCCGATCGGTCTGCACCGAGGTCAGAAAGAGGATGGGCAGGGCATCGCCCTGGCTCCGGGCTTTGATCCGACGGGTGGCCACATAGCCGTCCATGACGGGCATTTGAATGTCCATCAGGACCAGGTCGCATCCCGTCTGTTCCAGACGGGTCAGGGCCTCCTCGCCGTTTTCGGCCTCGATGACCCGGTGCCCTTCCTGAAGGAGAAGGGCTTCCAGAAAGAGCCGGGTGGAGGGATCGTCGTCGACGATCAGGATGGTGGCCATGGTGCGCTCCCGACATCGGACCGCCTCGCCTCGGGCGAAACCGTATCCGGATTGGCCTGCATGATCGCCTCGATTTCGGGCAGCACCTCCAGGAAAGCCGACACCAGTCGCGGGTCGAAGAGTCTGCCGGAGCCGCCCCGGATTTCAGCCACCGCCTGATCCACGCTCCAGGCCTCCTTGTAGGGGCGTTTGGAGGTCAAAGCGTCGAAGACGTCCGCCAGACTGCAGATGCGCCCCATGAGGGGAATGGACTCCTCGGTCAATCCGTAGGGGTAGCCCTTGCCGTCCCAGCGTTCATGATGGGTGAGGGCGATGGTATGGGCGGTTCGCAGCAGCAGCGAGGGTTCGTTGTCCATCAGCTTCCCACCGAAGAGGGTGTGGGTTTTCATGATGGTGAACTCTTCGCCCGTCAATCGGCCCGGTTTGAGCAGAATGCGGTCGGGTATACCGATCTTGCCCACGTCGTGCATGGGCGCGGCTTGCAGCAGCAGCACCTGATCAGCGACGGAAAGCCCGCAGGCGCGACCGATCAGGGCGGCGTAATGGCTCATGCGCACGATGTGCAGCCCGGTTTCGTTGTCCCGGTATTCCGAAGCCTGTCCCAGGCGGCGGATGATCTCCATGCGGGTACGCAGCAGATCCATCTCCCGGTCGGCCAGGGCCTGGGCGGTGCGCGCGGCGCGCAGGACATACCGCACCCGATGTCCCAGCAAACCCCAATTGACCGGTTTGGTGATGAAATCCGTGGCGCCTTCCTGATAGGCGTGGTCGATGGTGGCCAGATCATCCAGCGAGGTCACCATCACGATGGGCAGATGGGTCATGCCGGCCTCCCGGCGCAGCTGCCGACACAATCCGAAGCCGTCCATCCGGGGCATCACCACGTCCGAAATCACCAGATCGGGCCGCTCCTGCCCGATCATCTCCCAGGCCTGTTGCCCGTCCTGGGCTTCCATCACCCGGTAACCGTCCTGTTCCAGGGCTTCCCGCATGGGCAGACGCTGGAACAGTTCATCGTCGACAATCAGGATCAGTGGACTTTGCAAGGCATCCACTGGCTCACTCATGGGGTTCTCCTGCCTGATAGGTGGTCAATAGTTCGGTCAGCGCTTCCCGGACCTCCTCGAACAGGTGAGCGGCTTCGGGGAGGAGACGGGCGACGCGGCTCATGTCGCGGTGATCGGCTTCCAGGAGCCGCCCCAGCTCCGCGAGCCGGACGGCGCCCATGGTCAGGCTGGAAGATTTCAGGGTGTGGCCGGCCACCCGGATGCCTTCGGCGTCTTCGGTTCGCAGAGCCTGCTGCAACTCGGCCAGCAGGGCCGGGGTGCGTTCCAGGTAATGGCCCACCATCTTGTCCAGCAGGCCGGGGCGAGCCTTGCGGGCCAGGTCCGTGTTGCGGCCCACCGTCTCCGCATCCAGAACGGGATGGCGCGAGAGATCGTCACCGCTCTCCGGGCCGGAAGGGCTCTCCTCGGCCACGAGCCGATCCGTCTCCACCGTCTCCGCAAAGGTTTCGTTGATGCTAAACGAAGGCAGCCAGCGACGCAACGTCCCGCCCAGACCGGCTTGGGAAAAGGGTTTTTGCAGATAGTCGTCCATGCCGGATTCCAGACAACGCAGTCGGCTGTCGTTCAGCACATGGGCGGTGAGGGCGATAATGGGGGTGCGCCTCCGCGCCGTCCTCTCCTCCCAGCGGCGAATGCGGCGGGTGGTTTCGAACCCATCCAGCAAAGGCATTTCACAGTCCATGAAGATCGCGTCGAACGGTGTGGTCTCCGACTCCAGGATTTCCAGCGCCCGATGGCCGTTGGTGCTCGCCGTCACCCGGCAGCCGAAGGCCTCCAGGCTGGCCTGGGCCACCTCCTGGTTGACCAGATTGTCTTCCACCAGCAGGATGCGGGCCTCAAAACGGATATTGTCCGCCGTATCGGGCACCTCTCGCGCCTGCCAGTCGGCGATCTCCCGACGGTCACCCTCCCGCTGTTTGCCAAAACGCACCGTGAACCAGAAGGTCGATCCTTCCCCCAGGGTGCTTTCCACCCAAAGCTCTCCATCCATCAGGTCCACCAGATTGCGGGAGATCACCAGACCCAGACCGGTGCCTCCGTACTGGCGGGCCACGGAGGGATCGGCCTGGGAGAAGGCGCGAAACAGCAGCCGCTGGAACTCGGGGGAGATGCCGATGCCCGTATCGTTGACGCGAAAACGCAGCAGCACATCGGCATCCCGCTCTTCCTGAATGGCCACGGACAGGTCGATGCGGCCCTTTTCGGTGAATTTCAGGGCGTTGCCCACCAGGTTGTACAGAATCTGGCAGAAGCGGTAGGGGTCGCCGATCAGATGCACGGGCACCGCTTCATCCAGGTGGCTGGTGAAACTCAGTCCTTTGTAGAGGGCCTGCTTGGTGAATATGTCCCGGATATCCTGAAGGATATCCCGGAGGTCGAAGCGGAACAGTTCCAGGGTGAGGTGACCCGCGTGGATTTTGGACAGGTCCAGCACATCGTTGATGATGCGCAGCAGGGTGCGACCGGAGCGGTGGATGGTCGCCACGAAGTGACGTTGCTGATCGGTCAGGGGGGTTCTCAAAATCAGTTCCGCCATGCCCAGCACCCCGTTCATGGGGGTGCGGATTTCGTGGCTCATGTTGACCAGGAAGGTCTCCTTGGAGCGGGCTCCCTCCTTGGCGGCCTGGAGAGCCTCTTCCAGCTGGGCGGTGCGGTTGTGTACCGTCTGTTCCAGGTCCGCCTGGTAGCGGCGCAGCTCCTCTTCGGCCTGTTTGCGGGCGGAGATGTCCTGCAGAACCGCCATCCACACCTCGCCGTGTTCGGCGTGGGTGATGGTGTTGATGGAGACGGAACACCAGAGGGGGCTGTCGTCCTTTTTCAGAACCTGGATTTCGCCGTCCCAATAGCCTTTCTGATAGAGAGCCGTATTGACCCGATTGAATGTGGTGTCGTGTTGGATATGGCCCGGAACGGTGAATTTTATCTTGAAGGTGTTGTCGGACGGAATGTTGCCCGGAGCGATGAATCTGGTCACCGGAGCTCCGACGATCTCGTCGCGGGTTCGGGAAAGCATCTTTTCCAGGCCCCGGTTGCACAGGACGATCAGACCGTTGCCGGCCCGCACCAGGCAGACGCCTTCGGTCATGTACTCCATCATGCGGGATTGCAGGCGGATATCCTCCTCCCTGGCGGCTCGGGTATCGATGCGCAGGTGGCCGTAGCGGTCCGGCATGCGGGGTGGGACCGCGCCGAAACTCTTGACGATGTCGAACCGCCCTTCAGCGTTGCAACGGGCCAGATAGGTGTTGACCGTGGCATGGTGAGTGGCCGGGTCCATGCGCACGCTACCCTGGGGGCTGGAGACGGTCAGTCGTTCCAGGGATCTGACGATCTCTTCCGTCTCCAGGCAGCCGGCCCGGTTCGCGGCCCTGGCAAAGGCCTTGACGCACAGGTAGGCGCCCTCGCCGAAATTGGTGAGAATGCCGTTGCCCGGAGGCCAGAGGTCGCTGATACCGGGTTGGGTGAGCAGCCGCCGCAGATAGCGCCGGTTCGCCTTGGTCGCCACGCTCATGAAGTAGGTATTGACGGAATAGAGGCCCTGGCGCGTCCCGGCGGTGAGCTGGCTGGCCATCATTTCGTCGAAATGGCCCATGACGACGGCCATGCGTTTTTTCAGCCCCATTTCCGCGAAGCGGGTCAGCAGCCACATCTGATCCGCGCCGGCGAAAAAGGGCATGAAGACTTCCGCCTCTGATCGGGCCACCCGTTGCAAAAGTTCGTCGATCTTCTCCTTGTCCACGCCGATGGGCAGGTACTCTTCCCCGGCGATTTCCCCTCCGGAGAGGCTCAGCAGGCGTTTGGCCTCGTCGATCGAGCCACGGGGCCATTCGTAGTTGTTTCCGGCAAAATACATTTTTCCCCCATATTTTTCCGTCATGTAGGGGATCATGGGGTGAATCTGCTGATTGGGCAGGGCGGCGAAGTGGAAAAAATAGCGGCTGAGAATGCTGCCTTCGTAGAACGAGAAGTTGAGCAGGGGAATGCCGCGGGGTTCCGCTACCCGATAGGCCACGGCGATGCGGGCGTTGGAGAGCAGATTGCCGATCAGGGCCACGCAGCCGTGGTACTCGATGAGCTTTTCGGCGGCTGGAACCGCGCTTTGGGGCAGACTGCCATCGTCTTCGATGATCAGTTCCAGCGGTCGACCCAGGATGCCGCCTTTTTCGTTGACCTCGGCGGTGGCAATGCGGGCGGCGAGGGCGACTTCCGGCCCGTAGATCTTGACCAGTCCGCTCAGAGGGCACATCAGTCCGAGGCGGACCGGCTTGCGCCATGTCCCCTGGCGGGTTGTGGAGGCGAGGAGCTGTTTTTTCACGGCCATGGCGTTCATTCCCCTCCGGGGGATTCAGACCGGGGAGCCGGGTCGATGTCGGGTGGCGCGAGATCGTTCCGCTCGGCGGCGTCGTAATCGCGCAAGGCCTGGCGGAACTCCGCCAACAGGTTGTCACCCAGGCGGAAATGGTTGGAGACCCGTTCCAAATCGGCATGATCCCTCTCCATGGCCCGCCCGATTTCGGCCAGACGGGCCGCGCCGATGGTCAGGCTGGAGGATTTCAGGGTGTGGGCCGCCACCCGCACCCCTTCCGGGTCGCAACGCTCCAGGGCCTGTCGCAGATCGGCCAGCAACTCCGGAGTGCGGGCGAAATAGTGGTCGACCATTCGCTTGAAAAGGTCCGTGGCGCCTTTGGCGGAAAGCTCCCGAATACGACCCAGGGCAACCGGGTCCACCACCGGAATGGGGGGCATCTCCTGTGAAGCGGGCGCCGCGGTTGCCTCCGGCGCGGTGGTTATCACCGGTACGGACAACCAGCGGCGCAGAATGGTTCCCAGATGGGCCTGACTGAAAGGCTTTTGCAGATAGTCGTCCATGCCGGCTTCGAAGCACTTCTGCCGGCTTTCGTCGAGGACGTGGGCCGTCAGGGCCACCACGGGGATGCGGGGGCGGCTCCGCTCCTCTTCCCAACGGCGCAGGCGGCGGGTGGTTTCGTAACCGTCCAGAATCGGCATCTCGCAGTCCATGAAGAGCAGATCGAAGGGGGGAACCGCCTCCTGCAGGGCGTGCAACGCCTGCTGGCCGTTGTGGGCCACGCTCACCCGGCAGCCGAAGAGTTCCAGGGTGGCCACCGCCACATCCTGGTTGACCAGGTTGTCCTCCACGAGCAGGATCCGGCCGTGAAATTGGCTGGAATCCAACGAGATGTTCTGATTGACGGCCTGCCAGGCAGCCATCTCCGTCCGGTCGCCCCGCTGTTGTTTGCCGAACCGGGCGGTGAAGCGGAAGGAGGAGCCCCGGCCCAAAAGGCTTTCCACCATCAGTGTGCCGTCCATCATGTCAACCAACTGTCGGGTGATGGTCAAACCCAGGCCGGTGCCTCCGAACTTGCGGGAAATGGAGGCGTTTTCCTGGGCGAAGGCTTCGAACAGATGGCCCTGAAAGGCTTCGGACATGCCGATGCCCGTGTCGGTGACGCAAAACAGCAGCAGGGTATCCGCTTCCCGCTCCTCCCGGGTTTCCACCGTCACCCCCACAGAGCCCCGTTCGGTGAACTTGATGGCGTTGCCCACCAGGTTGAACAGAATCTGGTTGAGTCGGAAGGGATCCCCGAGCAGATGCAGGGGCACCTCCTCGCCGATGCGAATGGAAAAATCCAGGCCCTTCTCCGATGCCTGGTCCTGGAAAATGCTGTCGATGTCTCGCATCACGTCGTTCAGTTCGAAGCGATACAATTCCAGGGACAGGCGTCCCGCCTGGATTTTGGAAAGATCCAGAATGTCGTTGATGATGCGTAACAGAATGCGTCCGGAGCGGTGGATGGTCTGGACGTAGTGGCGCTGCTGCGGGGTCAGGGAGGTGCGCAGAATCAGGTCGGCCATGCCCAGAACCCCGTTCATGGGGGTGCGGATCTCGTGGCTCATGGCGGCGAGAAAGGCCGCCTTGGCCCGGTTGGCGGATTCGGCGGCCTCCTTGGCCAGACGCAGACTCTCCTCCGCCTGTTTGCGTTCGGTGATATCGCGCACGATGCCCCACATGGCTTCGGGTCGGCCGTTGGCAGCCCGCAGCAGGAAGATGCGGATCTCCGCCGGAAAGACGCTGCCATCCTTGCGGATATACTCCTTTTCATACACCGGGGATTTGCCGAAAGGCAGAACCTCTTCCGCGATGATGCGGGCGTCCTGTTCCTGCCATGGCGGGGGGGTCAGGTCGAAGCGGTTCATCGTTTTCAGTTCGTCTGCGGAATAGCCCACCATCTCTCGAAACGAGTCGTTGAAATCGATGATGTTGCCGGTCATGTCCACCATGACGTAGGCATCGCGCATGGAGTCGTGGAGACGGCGATAGCGGCTTTCGCTCTCCCGCAGCAGTGCGTCCGCCCTGGCGGTCAGCTCCAGTCGCTGGGTGAGGAGTATCTGGCGCCACAGCAGCCAGATGAAGATCGAGATGATGCACACGGCGAGAAAGGCCAGAATGCTGACCCAGTAGACCAGCCGGGTGAGGGGGGCCATGACTTCCCGGCGATCAACCTCGGCGACCAGGGACCAGGGAGTGCCTTCGATGGGATGGGTGGCGGCGAACACGGTGATGCCCCGATAGTCCGGCCCCTCGATCTGTTGCGGCGTGGTGGACAGAACGCTGCGCACGTGCGGGCTGTTGACCCGGTCGAGGGGCTGCGACATGGCGAGCGCCGTGTTGTGTTGATGGCGCAGCTCGTTGAGAAAGAGGACGTTTCCGCCTTCCCGGCGCACCAGCAGGGTTTCGGCGCTGGGGCTGGGGGTGGGCCAGGTTTGGATCAGGGGGAAGAGGAACGGGTCCGCCGGAATCTGCAGCGCCAGAAGAGCCAGCGGTTCGGCGCCGTTCGGTCGGAGCAGGGGCAGAATGTAATCGAAGTGGATCTCTCCGCTGCTGTTGCGATGCAGGTCGCTGCGAATGGCTTTCCGGTCTTGCAGGGCCTGAGGCAGGAGGTCGGGGAACTCGTAGGTCTTCTCCAGGGGGCTCTTCCCGGCGGCAGCCAGGATGGCGCCTTTTGTATCGATCAGATAGGCTGCGTGATAATTTTTAGAATGACTGTAGAGTTCCATCCGCTCCAGCACGATGGCGCGGGAGTCCGGTGCGTTGTCGGAGAGCAGACGCTCCACATGGCGGAGAAATTCCGTGTCCGCAGCGAGGAATGCCAGATCGGTATCCCGTTCGGCCAGCCAACTCTGGATTTGATCCGCTTTCAGGGAGGCGATGGCCTGCAGATTGTCGAAGGCCGTCTGGCGGATTTCGGGTCGGTTCAGGTGGATGATGCTGATGGCGACCAGAGGCACGATCAGCAGGAGTCCCAGAAACAGGCCCACCAGTTTGAAACCGCTGGAAGAGTCGCTCATTTGGTTCCTTCCGTAATGGTTCATCGACCCTGCTCTCCGTGTGTCCCGGGGCTCCAACGGGTTTGGTTTTTCAAAACCGGACCACGATGGAGGTCTCCCCTTCCAGGGAAGTATCCAGTTGGATCTCGTTTCCCGATGTCGTTGCGATGAGTCGGGCGGAATAGGTGCCCAGACCCGTGCCCTGGCATTTGCCGGCGGTGACGAATTTTTCAAAAAAATGTTCGCGGATTTCCAATGGCACGCTACCCCGGTTGCGGATGCGCATTACCGGACGTTCGCCCCGTTCGAAAGCGACCGTCACCGTCTCCCCTTCAGGGGAGGCTTCGAGGGCGTTTTTCAGTAGATTGGATAACATCGAGTGGTAGAGAAGTTTTTCACCGGAAACAAGAAAGATATCCGTTGCCGTGAGAACCTTCCCGTCAAGAGTGATGACAACCGAGAGTTCTTTGCCATGGATAAAATCACG
The DNA here is from genome assembly GCA_015231925.1 of Magnetococcales bacterium. Taxonomy (NCBI): domain Bacteria; kingdom Pseudomonadati; phylum Pseudomonadota; class Magnetococcia; order Magnetococcales; species Magnetococcales bacterium. Next base: position 10,678 of record JADGAQ010000066.1, on the reverse strand, counting down.
AAATTCTTTTATTACAACCTGTATAGTTCTGAGGATGTCCAGAGGTCGGGGGTGCAGGGTATAGAGGCCGCGCTCCATTTTGTAAAGGTCGTGGGAAAGGTTGATCATGTTCAGTAACCGGTAGCCGCTCTCCTCGATGGTGCGCAGGTACTCTTTTTGATCCTCGTTCAGGACCAGCTCCTCCATCAGGAGTCCCGGAATACCGACGATGGCGTTCAGGGGGCCTTTCAGGTCATGCCGGACGATCTGTTCCACGTCGTCGCGCAGTCGGGCGGCCTCCTGCAGGGCCTCGTTCTGTTTCCGGATCTCCCGGCTCTGCCGGGCGATGACCTCCCGGGCCTGGCGCAGGGCCAGATGGGTTTTGACCCGGGCCAGCACGATGGGGGATTGCACCGGTTTGGTGATGTAGTCCACGGCGCCCACTTCGAAGCCGTGGACTTCGTCGGCAACCTGGCAGCAGGCCGTGACGAAAATGACCGGAATATCGCGGGTGGCCGGGTTCTCCTTCAATCGCAGACAGGCCTGGTAGCCGTCCATATCCGGCATCATGACATCCAACAAGATCAAATCGGGCTCCAGCAGGGCGTGATGCAACATCTCCCGGCCGTTGCGGGCAAACGACAGGTTGTAGTCGTGGCAGAGGATCTCCCTCAGCAGTTTGAGGTTGGTCGCTTCGTCGTCGACCAGGAGGAGGGTCGGTTTGTCAGGCGTCATGGCCATGCGGCTCGTCCCCCAGAGCGTGCATCAGGTTGTGCAGCGTGTTGAGCGCCTCGGCGCAGTCGATGGCGTCCACCTGTTCCGTCAGCAGGTCCACCGCCATTTGGTGAACCGTGCCCGCCAGCCAGGGCGCCACGCCAGCCAGAAGTTCCTCGGCGGTGATCACGTCCCCCCGGCTCAGGGCTTCCGCCATGCGAACCAGATCCTGGCGACGCTGGCTCGCGTTTTCCGGGGAGGGCGGGGGTGTTGCCGCCGCGACGGGGGCGGACAGGCGTTTGCAGACCGCCTCGACTTCCGCCAGGGCGGCTTCCAGCGGAGAGAGCAGGGGTTGGGCATCCCCCTTCGGATAACGCAAGGCTTTCTCCAATTCGGCGGCCCTCTCTTCCAGTAGCGTCGCCGCCAGGCTTCCGGCAGCCCCTTTCAGGGAGTGGGCCAGGCTTTTGGCCAGCTGGGTCCGCCCGCTGATCAAGGCCTCCCGAATCCGTGCGCCATCCCCGGCGTGGTGTTTGGCGAAACTCTTCAGAGCGTTGTGATAGGCCTCGGCCTTTGGCCATTGTGCCAGACCCCTGGCCCAGTCGATGGCTGCCGATCGGGGAAATTCCTCCGTCCGGGCCTCCGGGTCCGGGGAGATTCCGATCCCGGAGCCTTCCTGTTCGGCCAGCCACGGGGGCAGGCGGTGCGCATTGGCCATCTCGCCGAACGAACCCGGATGCCCTCCCTGGTCCAACGCCTTCAAACGGGTTGGCATGGCGGGGTCCGGTGTCGACGGAAAGGTCGGATCTGCCGGAAGGCGCGTCGGCATCAGCCAGCGGCGCAGAACCGTGGCCAGCTCCTCCTGATTGAACGGTTTCTGCAGAAAGTCGTCCATCCCGGCGTCGATACACTGCTGACGACACTCTTCCAGGACGTGGGCCGTCAGGGCGATAATGGGCAGAGCCGGCTTGTCCTCCTCCTCCTCCCAGCGGCGCAGACGGCGGGTCGCTTCGAAACCATCCAATACCGGCATCTCGCAGTCCATGAAGATGGCCTCGAAGGGGGGATCGGCCTGCTTTGCCCGTTGGAGAGCCTCTTCGCCGTTGGCCACCACGCTGACCTTGCAGCCGAACAGCTCCAGATTGGCCACCGCCATGTCCTGATTGACCGGATTATCCTCCGCCAGCAGGACATGTCCCTCGAAGTGCAGATTTTCCGGACTGAGAAGCTGTTGGGCACTCTGCCAGGCGGCGATTTCCCGCCGGTCTCCCGGCTGTTGTTTGCCGAAGCGCACCGTGAAGCGGAAAATCGAGCCCTGACCGGGAGCGCTCTCCACCCACATGTCGCCATCCATCCGAAGCACCAGTTGTCGGGCGATGGCCAGCCCCAGGCCCGTTCCGCCGTAACGGCGGGCGATCGAGGGATCTTCCTGGGAAAAGGCGTCGAAGAGATGGCGTTGAAAGGACGGCGACATGCCCTTGCCCGTGTCGGCCACGCAAAAGCGCAACAAAACGTCCGATTCCCGGTCCTCTTGCATCTCCACACTCAGGTCGATGCGCCCTGAATCGGTGAATTTGACCGCGTTGCCCAGCAGGTTGAACAGAATCTGGTTGAGTCGGTAGGGATCTCCGAGAAGATGTACCGGTACCGTCGGTGCCAGGTGGACCCCGAAGGAGAGCTTCTTTTCGGCGGCCTGTTCCACGAACAGGTTGCCGATATCCTGCAGCACCTCGTCCAGTTCGAAGCGGAACAGCTCAAGGCTCAGACGGCCGGCCTGGATCTTGGAGAGATCCAGGATATCGTTGATGATGCGCAGCAGGGTGTGTCCCGAGCGGTATATGGTGCTGATGTAATGGTGTTGTTTCTCCGTCAGGTCGGTTTTCCGGATCAGATCCGTCATGCCCAGCACCCCGTTCATCGGGGTGCGAATCTCGTGGCTCATGGCGGCCAGAAAGGTGGCTTTGGCCCGGTTGGCGCTTTCGGCCTCTTCCTTGGCCCGTTGCAACTGCTTTTCAGCCTGTTTGCGATCGGTGATATCCCGCACGATGGCCCAGATGGCCTCGGGCTGTTCCTTGGCGTCCCGCAGCAGAAAGCCCCGCAACTCCACGGGGAAGACGCTGCCGTCCTTGCGGAGGTACTCTTTTTCGTACACCCGGGACCGGTCGAAAGGCAGAATCTCCTCCTGGATGATGCGGGCATCGGCTTCGTGCCATTTGGCGGGGGTCAGATCCTCCCTCTTCAGCCTGCGCAGCTCCTCGTCGGTATAGCCCAGCATCTCCCGGAAGGCCTGATTGAAGTCGACGATGCGGCCGCGCATGTCCACCATGAGGTAGGCGTCCCGCATGGTTTCGTGCAGGCGGCGGTATTTTCGCTCCCCTTCCCGAAGCTGTTCCTCTTTCCGGATGTCCAGTTCCACCTTCTGGGTCAGCAGTATCTGATGCCACAGAAACCAGATGACGATGGCGATGACGATCACCGCGATGAAGGCCAGCAGACTCACCCAGAAGATCAGTTCGTTGAGCGGGGCCATAACCTCTTCGCGATCGATCTTGGCCACCAGATACCAGGGGGAACCTTCGATGGGACGGGTGGCCGCGAACACCGGAATGCCGCGATAGTCCACACCCTCGATGACGTGCGGCTTGCCGCTGAGTACGGCCGCCACGGCGGGGAGAGTGACATGGTCCAGGGAGATCTTGAGGTCCAGGGCGGTGTGGGATTGGTGGCGCAGTTCGTTCAGAAACACGACATGGTCCCCCTCCTTGCGCACCAGCAGGGTTTCGGCGCTGGAACTGAGGGTGGGCCAGTTCCGGGTGACGGAGAGCAGGAAACGGTCTGCGGGAACGCGCAGAACCAGGGCTGCCACGGCTTCCTGATCATTGCTGCGCGGCAGCGGCAGGACGTAGTCGAGAAAGATCTCCCCCGAGGCGTCCCGGTAAAGGTCGCTGCGAATGCAATACCCTCTTTTGATGGCCCGCTGAAACCAGGTCCGGGTGAATGCGGAGCTTCCCTCACCGCCACTTCCAGCCGAGACCACCACCTCTCCGGATGAATTCACCAGGGCCGCTGTCTGATAGTAAGCCGAGCTGCTGTAGGTTTCCAATCGGTGGCTCACAACGGCGCGGGCCTGGTCCGAGCCGACCAGAACCAGTTCTTCCGCCTGACGGACGAACTCCTTGTCGGCACTGAGGAATTCCAGGTCGGTTTGCCTCTCGTCCAGCCAGTTTTGAATCTGTTCCGACTGCAGCAAGGCGATGGCGCTGAGACTGGCGAAGGCGTTCTGCCGGATTTCCGGGGTGTTGATTTTTACGATTGTAAGAGCGATCAGAGGAATGATCAATACCAAAACAAAAAAGAGTTTAACAAACTTGGAATGATTTATAATTTCACTCATCTTATTAAGCTTTCATTGGGGACCATTCGGCATCCCTGGGCCGTACCGGCAGGAATCGACACGAAACAGGCGCGGGAACAGGGAGCGGTCTCCAGGCCTCTTCATGAAATCCGGTCATTTTCATCGAATCCTTCAGGGGTTCGATGCCAAGGAGACATCGCTAACGGTGGCAGGTAACTCCGATCCCGAAAAATTGGCACCATTCTTTGCAAAACGGAAAGAACCAGAGATATTCTATTGGCTCTTTTCACTCGAATATCATTTTCCGTTAAATGGCTGGAGAATGGCAAGAGGGGCCTCTTCCTCAAAACGGCGGAGGTCATTTCATGGCCATGTACGAGTTTCCTTTCCCAATGATAATAACAGGTTGAAAATCCATTTTCACCTCCTTTCGGAGGCCATTCCTCGTGTCGGCTCCGGCGCGCGACCAACTCGACCCACACGAAAAATATCCGTCTGATAATTTTATGCGATGCGGTGCCTCTGTCGTGTACAGCAGTATTACAACGCCATGGTCGGATCGGTGCCGACTGCAGGTAGTGTCGCTCCCGGTTGCTGGAATGAATTACCGGGGGGAGTCCCCCCGGTGAGGGTTGAAGGTCTCCGGTAAGGGGAATTACGACTCCAGAGGGGAAACGCGCACCTCGCCGGAAACGACGTTGAACTCGATGCGGCGGCTCATGTTGCCTCCGGTTTCCTGGCGGTCGATGACGATGTGATATTTATTCAGCCAATCCATGGCGGCGGCCACGTTTTTCTGCCCGAGGGAGGTCATTTCCACCTCGTGGCACCGCAAGGTGGCTCCGCCGTAAATTCCGGCGAGAATCTCCTCCGTTTTGATGCCGAAGGCGCGAAAGATCCTCACCAATCGGTTGATGGAGGAGTCGATGTAGCGGAAGCAGTGGCCGTCGCGGCCAAACGGCAACCCGAGTGCGGGCAGGAGGAGCCGTTCTTCCCGATGGGGATCCGTGGGCAGGCGACTGTGGACAATGGCGCCGGTACCGGATCGGGGGTGATGCAGGGTTACGGAGATGCATGCGTCAAGGGTGGTGATGATAAAATCAGGCTCGTTACCGATATACGCTTCGTCCGGCAGCAACAAAATGGGATCCTTTTCACTCGATTCCATGCTCATGGCCGTTCCTTTACAATTCCATTTGCTGGGAAAATATCCAAAGCCATGGTACCGAACCGGTTCATTTCGATCTTTTCCAGCCGACTTTTTGGGACTGCGGACGAAGCAAGTGGTGCTTTGTATCGTTCTCCCGCATGACAGCCCTGTCAGTCGAAAAGGGAAGATAAAATGACGATGAGGTGTCATGAAAATGATGACACCTGCTGTACGGCATCTTGGCTTGACATAATCCTAGTCAAGCAATTGACGGGCCAGTCCTGTTATTGGGGAAATATTGCCGGAAAACGGTCCATTTTGCCCTGGATGTAGGCCATTTTCCCAAGAAACCCCTGCAACGTTTGAAGGTATTGCAGCCAGGTTTCCTGGAAGGATTAACTGGATTGAAGCGGATTTGGGAGCCCTGCAAAGGATATGCGGAGGTGAAAGCTTCGTTGCAGAGGTTTTGTCGGGGTGGCCCTCCCGGTCGGTTCCCGGCGATTCCGGGCAATGGGTCGCTCGCAAGGAGGGGAGGGGACTATCGTGGCCGGTTTTGTCGGCGTTGAAGACGTTGATTGAGCGCCTGGCGCGAGAGACCGAGCATCGTTGCCGCCACGCCCTGGTTGCCGCCGGATTTTTCCATGGCATGGGCAATGAGAAACTCTTCAGCAGCCTGCAAGGTTGGGGGGGAATCCCCCTCGGGCCAGGTCATCAGGGGCCTTTCCCCCACGTCAACGGCCGCCGTCGGACCGGGCCCGTCCGGGTCCTCCCGGAAAAGGCGCACCGGCATGACCCCCTTATCGTGGCGAGCCACCGCATCGAAGGCCATGGCCCGCAATTCGCGGACATTGCCGGGAAAGGGCCGCGCCTTCAGAAGGGAAAGAACCTCGGTCGGCAGGGTCGGCAAAGGTTTTCCCAACTGCCGGGCCGCCTCCTCCACGAAATGGTTCAACAGGAGGGGCAGGTCGTCGTGGCGATCTCGCAACGGCGGCAGGTGAATGGCATGGGTGGCCAGTCGGTAATAGAGGTCCAGACGGAACTTGCCGTCCCGAAGGCGTTGTTTCAAATCCCGATTGGTCGCCGCCACCACGGTGATGTCGGCGTTGCGGGAGAGATCGGAGCCCAGGGGTTCGTACTTGCGTTCCTGCAACAGGCGTAACAGCTTGACCTGACTGCTTTCCGATAGATCCCCGAGTTCATCCAGAAAGAGAATGCCGCCTGCGGCCCTTGCTACCAGGCCTTCCCGACTCTGATCCGCCCCCGTGAAGGCTCCCTTGCGATGGCCGAACAAGGTATCGGCAAACATGTGGTCGTCCAAACCGGCCACGTTTACCGGAACGAACGGGCCCTCGGTGCCTCGCAGGTGGTGAAAGGCCTTGGCGAAAAGCTCCTTGCCTGTTCCCGTCTCCCCCAGAATCAACAGGGGCTCCTTCGACAGGGAAATGGCTTCCATGTATTTGAAAATGGCCACCATGTGGGAAGAACGGGTCAGAATGTGGGCGAAGGCTTCCGGGCGGCGCAGCTCCTGGCCCAAAAGATAACCTTTGAGATTGTTCAGCTCGGTTCGTAAGGCGAACACCTCTTGGGCGTTACGCACCGCCGCCAGCAGTTTTCCCTCTTCCAGAGGCTTCAGCAGGTAATCGTTCGCTCCCCGTTTCATGCATTCAACGGCAGTCTCAAGATCATTTACAGCCGTCATGACAATGACAGGTATCTCCGGGTGGTGCGAAACAAGTTCCGTTAAAAGCACTTCCCCTTTGATGAACGGCATGTTCAAGTCCAGAAGAATGACGGAAGCCCCGTCGATCGCGATTCGGTTCATCAACTGTCTGCCATCGCTCAGCATGCAGACGGGCTCCAGCCCGCTACGGCGCAGCAAGAGGGCCACGCTATTTGAAATATCGTCGTCGTCGTCGACAATTACGATATAAGGATATACCAAATTTGCCATGAATTATGTCTCACTTTCGCCTGACCGATTCGGTAAACCCGGAAATCGCAAGGTGACTGTCGTGCCGAAATGGGTATCGGAGGAGGAGAAGTCCATTCTGGCTTTGTGGTGCTCCAAAATGCGGCGGCAAAGGAAAAGACCCAACCCCATGCCACCTTCGTTCCGGCGAGAGCTGACGAACGGCTCGCCGATACGGGGCCTCACCTCCGGGTCGATCCCGCTGCCTTCGTCCTGTAGCAGAACCACCGCTTCGTCCGTCGTTTCATCCCGGTGCAAGCTGAGGAAGACGCCGCACTCCGTGCGTTTCAACGATTGCAAGGCATTCAAAATAAGGTTGACGAATACCTGCTCCAACTGCTGTGAATTGCCTAAGATCAGCAATTTGCCGGGGAATGGGGTAAAGGTGAAACGGCCGGTACGTTTGGAAATCTGGTTCTGCAAAAGCGATACCGAATGTTCGGCCAGGTGATTCAAATTCAAAGGATCCAAGCGGCTGCCCTCTCCTTTTCGGGTCAAATATTTCATATTATCGACAATGTGACCAATGCGCCGCGAATTGTCCATAATGGCTGCCACCAACCCGGGAATGGCATGGCGCATTTCGCTGTAGGGCAGCCCTCCCAGGGAATAGTTGCCGTGTTCGGTGTAATACTCCTCAAGAATCAACTGGGCATCGTTCCATATGCCTCGCAGGAGGTTGGCGTTGAGCGAGATCGTGTTGTTGGGATTGTTGATCTCATGGGCGATTCCCGCCGACATCAAGCCAACCGTGGCCATCTGAGCGGCCTGAAGGGCCTGTTCGTTGTTCAGCCGCCGCTCCTCTTCCGCTTTCAGGTGGGCCGATATATCACGGAAGGTTACTACCGCACCGTTCGGCTCTCCCACGTGGTAGCGGGGCATGCTGGAGTACTCCACGGGAAAATAACCACCATCCTTTCGCCAGAAATAGTCTTTTCCCCCAACCCCGGATTGCCCGCTCCTTGCCATTTCCAGGATAGCGCACTCCTCGGAGGCGTAAGGTGTACCATCCGGCCGGCTGTGATGTATGAGCGTGTGCAGTTTCCGCTGCAGCAGCTCTTCCCTGCTCCAGCCCAGCATGGTTTCCGCAGAACGGTTGCAGAATACCAGCCGCCCTTCGGTGTTCACCTCCAGAATGCCGTCATGAATGCTTTCCAGAATGGTGCGCAGGCGATCTTCCGAATTTATCAGCTGTTCCTGGGCTTCGATGCGGGAGGTGACGTCCCGGGTGATCACCAGAAGGTGAGGTTTGGCCGCCGATTCGAAGACGTCCAGATACATTTCCAACACGACATTTTCATTCTTGAAATTAACGATTGAGTATTCGCCGTAGTGCGACTTCTTGGTGGCCAGGGTCGTTTCCGCGTGGCGCACGAAGTCGATGTGGCCGTACAGAGGTAGTATCTTTTTCCAGTTACGGTGCAAAATTTTAGTCATGTCTCGTCCCAAGCTCTGGGATGCCGCCGGGTTGCACAGCACGCAGAAGCCATCTTCCTGGAAGGCCATGACCCCGATGGGGGCGTTGACGATCAAGGTGGCTATGAACTCATGGGTTTCGGCGAGGATTTGTTCCATGGATTTGGCTTGGGTAATGTCCCGGGCATGCACCACGATACCGGAAACCTCCTCCTCGTATTCCCTGAAAGGCTGTAGAATAACGTCCATCCATTTTCTGTCCCCGGAGGGGAATACAAAGGGGTTTTGATATCGCACGGTCTCTCCAGCCAATACTTGTTGCCATCGCGGCTGGATCACGGATTCGAATACCTCCTCCCCCAGAAAATCCTTCAGGCAGCGCCCTTCGATGGCTTCTCTGGGTTTTTGCAGCAATCGTTCATACTGATCGTTGACCGCCAGGAAGGTGAAATCCCGCCCCACCACGGAAAGGAGATCCTGGGATTCGGAAAAGATGGTGGCCAGCCAGTTGTTGCGTTTCTGGCTGCTGCACAGGGCCTGTTCCGCCTTCTTTTGGGAGGTGACGTCTCGAACGGTGCTGATTGCGCCAATGATGCTGCCGTTGCAATCCAGCAAGGGATAGCAGGAGTCGATGATCCAAAGGAATGTTCCCGAAGCCGGGGGGTATTCAATGCTGAACTCGCTTGGGGAGGGGTACTCTCCAGCCAGGGCGGACCGAATGTTCCCCATGACGGATGTCGGTTCGAGGAATGGAAACATTTCCAAAACATCGTTTCCAAGAATATCGTGCGCTTTAACGCCGCTCAAACGTTCCATGAAGGGGTTCCATACCTTGTAGCGCAAATCGTGTCCACAAACGATGATGCCCTCGTTGACGCATCGGATGATCTGCTCATTGAGCTGAATGGACTCTTCCAGGGAGGATTCCGCCTGTTTCTGTATCGAGATGTCCCTGATGACATGGACCAGGCCGAAGGTGTCGCTGTCCGGGGATAAACCGCCGATGGAGAAGGAGCGCCACTGTCCGGGTTCTGTCTGCACCTCCATCGAGCTGCAATAGGTATCTGTGGCGATGAGGCGGCACACCGGACAATTTTCAAACGTGTCGCCCAGGGAGTGAAACAGATCGTGACAGGAGGCTCCGATCACCTCCGGGCCTCGTCGGGCCAGTCGTTTGGCTTCGCGATTGGCCTGAAGGATCCGCCCCTGCTGATTTACCAGAACCACCGGATGAGGCATCGACTCGAAGGTCGACGCACCTTTGGCCAGGTTCTGGAATGGCCGACGCAGCAAATCGAGCACCACGGCTTCGAAAAGTATCCATACCGAGAGCAGCTTGACCAGGTGTCCAACGATACCGAAAAGGTCGGATGGACTCTTGTACAAGGTGAAAAAGATTTCGGCCAGAACAGCCCCCAGAATGGACAGCTGCAGCAGTCGACTCTGAAAAGGGTCCAGGGGGGACCGTTCCGGTTGAAGCGCCACGATACTGCTCAGAAAAACAGCGATGATGGCGTATTCGCTGAAAATCTTGAATGAGGTTAATCCCTCCGGTTCCCGGAAAGTGGATGGAAAATGCCCCGTGAAAATCAGGAAAAGCGCCGCTCCCGTCAGTACCCCCAGTGCCAGGCTGATCTGCCTCGACGAAAATCGATGGGCAAAGCGAAAGGCCACCAGATAGAGGAGAGATTCCTCGAACCGGGCGGTGACCCATATCTGGGAGGAGGGGAACGGAACGGTCTCCGATGAGAGGAGATTCATGCCTTTGTGGGCCAGGATGTGCAGCAACTCCAGAGCTACAATCCAGACAAAACCGGTAGCCAGATGAACCAGCACGATGTTGCGTGAAAAATGGAAAGTATTCCAGGCGATGACGGACAAGATCAATCCGACAAGGCAGATGACGAACTCGACAATGGCGTGAAATACCAAGAAATTGTTCAGACCGAGCAGCAATAAAGCCACTGAAAGCAGATGAAAGACCATTTTATGCCGGACGATCAACAGATCGTTTATCGGGGGATTGAAATTGGCGCTACCCATATAATTCCATTTCTGTTTCATTCGTTCATTAATACGGGGGTCCGGGGGCGATTAT
>JADGAQ010000065.1 GCA_015231925.1 Magnetococcales bacterium | reverse complement strand
ACCGGATTGCAACGCGGCCAGGGGCCGAAAGATGGTGAATGTCAACACGCCCTAGCGCCCCATACGGGTACACACCTGCCGCAGCTCCTGGGCCAGGGTTTGCGCCCGGACCACGGTGCGAGCCACCTTCTCCGGCAGTTCGGCGGCCTCGCGGGCATTGCGGGCAGCCTCTTCCTCGGCCTGACGCACATGGCTGAAGGACTCTTCCGCATGACGGGCGATTTCGGCCAGCCCGGCGTTGATCTCCCCCACGTTGCGGGAAACCTCGGCAAATCCCGAGGAGGAGTCGTTGACCCGGCGGGAGACCTCGTCCGTCTCGCCGCTGACCTCGGCAATGGCCCGCGCCACCCGCGCCATGGTGTTGCCCTGCTCCTCCACCGCCTGCAGCGCCTCCCGATTGGCCCCTTCCAGCCGTTCCAGGATATCGCTGGTCTGCTCCACAACCTCGCCCACGTCGCGGGAGTGGGTCTGAATATCGTCGACCTGGGTGGAGATCGACTCCGTGGACTTGGCGGTCTGCTTGGCCAGCTCCTTGACCTCGTTGGCCACCACGGCGAAGCCCTTGCCCGCATCGCCGGCCCCCGCCGCCTCGATGGAGGCGTTGAGCGCCAGCATGTTGGTCTGCTCGGCAATGCTGCTGATCACCTCCACCACCTTGCCGATCTCCCGGGCCGAGGCCGCCAGTCGCTCCATGACATCACCCGCCTTGGTGGAGAGGCCCATCGATTTGGCCGACTCGCGCAGCGCCGTTTCGCTGATGCGACGCACTCCCGCCAAAGAGCGTTGCATGTGTTCGGAGTCGGAGACCACCGCAGCCAGATTGCCGCTGGTTTTGAGGGCCGCCTCCCGCACATGGGCCACGCTGGTGGCCGCCTCCTCGGAAGCCGCCGCCACGGTGTTCAGGTTGGTGCTGGCCTCTTCGGTCGCCGCCGATACCTGCCCCATGCTGCTGGCCGCCGCGGACAACCGGTCGGAGACCTGATGGGCCGTATCGGCCAGACGGTTGCTGATCTCTCCCAGCTTTTCCAGCTCCCGAACCATGTCGACGGCCGTTTCGGCAAAGGAGACCACCACTTCGCAAAAGGCGGGCGGGGGCTCCTGTTCGGGGGCGGAGGTCGCAACCGGAGGGGGTGGGGTGACCGGGGCTGAGTGGGTTTCCGCCGCAACACTCTCCCGACGCAACACGCCGGGTAAGGCGTCGAGACGCCGCAACAGGGGCGTCAGCTCATCGTGGCCGAGATCGGCCACCCGCGCCGTGCCGTCACCCGCCAGGAGCCTCTCCAGAACCTGACTGCCGTTTTTCATGCGGGCCAGGAAGCGATCCGTCAGCAGATGGCCCCCGAAACCGGCCAGCAGCCCGGCCAGCAGCAACAGCAGCCAGGAGAGGAAACCGGAAGGGAAGGGACTCACCAGCGTTTCCCGAACCAGTTCCCCGAGGATGGACCTGGCTTCGGCAAAGAGTTTGCCGGAGGCCGCCTCGCTGCCCGGCGGCGGAACCGTTTTGCCCAGGGAGAGGGCCACCATGGACTCCTCCACGGCGGCCACCTTCCAGTCGGCTTCCAGTTTGTTCAGTCGGTCGGTCAGAGTCTGCAGCGGTTGGACCCATTTTCCGGGAAAGGCGGAGGTGAATTCGGCAAGTTCCTGAGCCACCTTCTTGCGCACGGTCTGCAGCGCCATCAGGGAAGGACGCAGAGCCCCGAGAGTTTCATTGAAGGCGAGGGCGGCTTCCCGGTCCACCGCCTGACGAAGAGCGTGGTGCCCGGCCCGGTCCAGAAGGTTTCGCTGTTCCTGATGCAGACGGTGCAGCTCCGCAATCTCCTCTTGCAAGGACCAGAGCGCCTCAAGCTTGGGACGATCGTCGGAGGAGGGGGTGGCGATCAACAGGGCCACAGCGGACAACAGCATTACCAGGCCCAGAAGAAGACGCAGTCGCATCAGAAAGGTGCCGGGCATGTGAGACTCCTTTGAATGACGCCCTACCAGGGGGCCTGATCCAGGGCCAGATAGGCCTTGTTCAGTTTTTCCAGGCGGATTTTCCACTCGCGGCCCCACTCGCGGCTGAGCTGTTGCATGGCCTTGTGGTGTTGCCGGTTTTCGTTGATGGCTTTGCGTCGTGCGGCCCAGAGATCGGCTCCGCTTTTACGCGCCTGCTTCATGCCGCTTTGAATGCCCTCACGGCGTTGCGTCAGGGCCTCGGAGTAGGCCTTTCGGGCTTTGCGGGCCTCCTCGGCGGCCTGATCGGCTTGCTGTTCCAACTGAGCCACCTTGGCTCGCCAGTAGCTTTTCGGTGTCAAATAGCGTTTCAGGGTGTCGGCGGCGGTCTCTCCCGCCACCAGCTCGGGGGGTGGGGACCAATAGCTGTCGCCACACCCGGAAAGCCCGCCGGATAAAGCCAGCAGCAGCACTCCCACCAGAGGGAGTCGTCGCGGAAGGCAGTCCACCCTAAACGACACGACCGGCATATTCGTTCAATTTATTGCGCAGGGTGCGAATGGAGATGCCCAGAAGCTCGGCGGCCCGGGTGCGGTTGCCCGCCACTTCGTCCAGGGTGCGGCGAATCAGAATCTCCTCCATCTGCCGCACGGTCGTGCCCACCGGAAGATGAATCGAATCCCCGTCCAGGGCATCCATCACGGCGGTGGCCTCCGGCGGGGGGGCGTCGATCATCAGATCGAAGGCGGTGATGGTGTTGCCTTCGGCCACCAGCAGCGCGCGATGCACGATATTTTCCAACTCACGGATGTTGCCGGGCCAGGCGTAGCTGACCATGGCCGCCTTGGCATCGGAGGAGAAGGGGATGTCGCTGCGCCCCAGCTCTTTCACGAACCGCTGACGGAAATGGTCGGCCAGAGGCAGGATGTCCTTGGGACGCTGCCGCAGGGAGGGGAGATGCACCGGAAAGACATTCAGACGATAGAAGAGATCCTCCCGGAAGAGTTTCTGCGCGGCCCAGGCTTTGAGATCCCGGTTGGTGGAAGCCACCACCCGCACGTTGAGGGAGATGGGGGAGCGCCCGCCCACCGGATCGACCTCGCTCTCCTGCAGTACCCGCAACAGCTTGGCCTGCAGGTTGAGAGACATTTCGGAAATTTCGTCCAGCAGGATGGTGCCGTTGTTGGCCATCTGGAACTTGCCCTTGCGATCCGCCACCGCGCCGGTGAAAGCGCCTTTGGCATGACCGAAGAGTTCCGATTCCAGGAGGTTTTCGGGCAGGGCGGCACAGTTGATGGCCACGAAAGGCCCGTCGGCGCGGTCCGATACCTGATGCACGAAGCGGGCGATCAACTCCTTGCCGGTGCCGGACTCACCCTGAATCAAAACGGTGGCCCGTGAGGTGGCGACCCGGCGAATCTGGGTCAGCAAACGGGTCATGACCGGATCCGCGGTGATCAGACGCCGTCCCCGGCCCAGTTCGGGATCGAAATACTGGTCGGCGTAGCGCTCCAGCAGGGTGCGCACCACGGGTTCTTCCACCGGCAGCAGCATGTAATCGGCGGCCCCGGCGTTGATGGCCTCCCGTGCCTCGGAGACGCTGCCGCCGGTGGTGGCCAGTACGATGGGCAGACCGCGATAGAGAAAGGTGAGATCCCGCACCGCCGTCACCGCGTCGGGTACCGCCTCCGCCGCCAGAATCACCAGCGCCGTGGGCTGTTCCCGGAGCGCTTTTTTGGCGCTGTCCAGGTCGCTCAGACTGCGAATGGCCACCTGGCAGGCGCGGATCTGTGCCTCGAAGCGCGTCCACTCCCGTCCGCTACCACCGATGAGTACGATTTCCTTCTGCGCGTTCATATGCCCATTCCGTCGTCAACGGTCCTTGCCGGCTGCCTTGGGTTTGCCTTCGCTTTGCATCAGTTCCAGTTGACCGACATGCTCCCTGGCGATGCCGACCCAGGGCCCCTGGGGATCGACGCTGCCGGCCTGGCGAAACGCCTCCTGGGCACCGGGCAGATCCCCTTGCCGTTGCAGAATTTCGCCGATGCGCATCTGGCCCAGGGCGCGAAACTCGGGTTTGGTCGCTTCGTCGGCCACCTTGCGGAAGATCGGCAGGGCCTTGAGATCCCCCTTCCAACCCTGTACCAGTTTGGCATACCAGAAGTAGTCGTAACCGTCGCCCACGGAACGGTTGTAGAAAAGATTCTCCACCGCCTCGGCAGCTTGGGGGAAACGGCCCCGACCGGCTTCGGCGCGAGCCAGGAGACGCAGCCGCTCGGACTGATCCTCTTCCGAAAGCAGCGCATCCGGCACCTTCTCCAGCAACAGCAGGATGCCTTCCCACTGTTCCAGGTTGGCCAGCCGTCGGGCCTGATCCACCCGTACCCGCGCGGTTTCCGGGGTGAGGCGGGCCGGATCCACATCGGGGGGGTTGCCCATGAGCAGCGATTCGCCCAAAGCCCGCAGGGAGTCCGGGGCCTTGCCGTTGTCCCGGGCCATATCCAGCAGATCGAGGGCCGCACGGGTCATTCCCATGGCCAGCATCGCCTCGGCCAGATGGGTTCGGGCGTCGGCATATTCCGGCTGGGCGCGCCAGTCGTTGCCATGGGATTCCGCCAGCAGCACGGCGTATTCCGGACGACCGCTTTGCAGCGCCTTGGCCATGCCCGCCACCATGTAACGGTGTTTGAGCCGGTCCGCACGAGCCACGATACTCTCCATGGCGGTGAAACGCATCAGCTTGTTCAGGGAATCGAGGGCTTCCCGATGCATCCCCGCGTCGCCCTGCATCTCCGCTTTGGTGATATAGGCTTCCACCATGGCCCCGGTCAAGGGGGCATTGCCGATAAACTCGTCCAGCTCCTTGAGACGATCGGCGAGAGGGCGTTCCGGCTGCAGTTGCAGGCGGTAGACCCGGGCCCAGGAGGCGGCTTCGGAATCGGGGTACTCCACCAGGAGCTGATTGAACAGGGTCAGGGCGCTCTGCGGCTGCCCGGTTTGCCGCATGGCCACCGCCGCGCCGAGCCGGGCCCAGGGGGCCCGTTCCGCGTCACCGGGATAGAAATTGAGGAAATGGATGAAGTATTCCAGCGCCTTGGCATGGTTGCCCACGGAGGCGAAGGTCTGGGCCGTCTCCAGCAGGATGCGCGGTTGATTGTAGACCTGGGTGGCGATTTCACGGGGCATTTCCGCCAACCGTTTGGCCGCCTCTTCGGGATGTCCCTTCTCAACCTGGATGCGGGCCAGAAGATAATAGGCGTGAGCCTTGGCCGGGGTATCGGTCTTCTCCAGTTCGACGACCTTTTCCAGAGCGGAGGTGGCTTCGTCGAAACGACGCAGTCCGAAGTTGGCCCGTCCCCGCTCCAGCTCCACCAGCGGGGAGCGATGGGGCAGGTTGGGATCGTCCACCAGTCCGATGGCCGACTCGTACAGACTGCCGTCGTTCAAGGTCTGCAGCAGCAGCATGCGGTAGCGGGGATAGTAGTAATGGTTGGGATAGCGGGAGAGGACCGACAACAGCTCCTGATGCAGCCAGCCGGGACGCACGTTCATGCGGCTGAGGATGTCGATCCGGTAAAAACGCACCACTTCGGCGTTGGGGCTTTCCGGAAAGGTGGTGAGCAGATTGTCCAGGTAGCTGCGCGCCCGGGGGAACTGGTGATCCCGATCCATTTTACGCGCGGTATCCCAGAAATAGCTTTCGCTGACCGGTTTGTCCGCCAGTTGCACGGTGTTTGCCTGGGGAAGGAAGAAGGGGGTCAGACGATTCAGGGGCAGGACGTGCCCGGACGCCACGGCTTCGGCCCGTCTGGCCAGAATGGCTTTGGCTTCGCTGCCGCGGCCCAGGCCGTTTTTGGCCACGATCTCCATGATCAGGGTGCCGGAAGTGGCATCGTGGTGAAACTGCACGTTGCCCACGTCCGGGTGCAGGCCGACCTCGACTTCCAGATCCTTGCCGGCGAACTGATAGGCGACCAGGTTATCCACCAAACCCGAGGGTGGCGGAGGCTGCCAGCCCCGTTCGAACTGGGCTCCGGGAAAGGTGAGGCGGGCCAGGTGGCCGTTGAGGTCCAGGGATTGTTCGTAACGGCCCGCGCCGGTGAAGGAGAAGACCAGCAAGGTGCCGTCCCGACCGGGCATGACCAGATTTTCCTGCAGCAGGGTGCTTCCCGCTGCCTTGGGCAGGGGAGGCCGTTCCACCACCAGGCGATACTGGCGGGAGCCCCTGGGCAGACCACGGGTCTCCTTGGCCAGCGGCTCCTCCAGAAACTCCCGGTACTGCAGCATCGGTTCCCTCAGGTCCAGATTGAAGAAGATGCCCATTTCGCCGGCGGGACGCTCTTCCACCTGAAACCGCTCGATGAGCTGGCTGCGCATCAGGTCGATATGGGAGAAGGGCAGGGCCAGCAGTCCGGGGATGGCCACCTGCAGGCGATTGGGGGAGACCATGTTGCCCTGTGGGGGCTCGGTATCCGGTGGAATATAAAAACGCAACTCCTCCCGGCGACCCGATTCGATCACCAGGTATTCCAGATTGCCCGCCGCCTGGAGAGCGGGAACCCACAGGCAGAAGAGCAGAGCCCACAGAGCGCGCAAGGTTCGGCCCACATCAACCCTCCAGCCTCTCCAGACCCTTTTTCTTGATCTTCTCCACCAGGGTGGTCCGGTTCAGATTGAGCAGGCGGGCGGCCTTGTTCTTGTTCCAGTCGGTGCGTTGCAGGGCGGTCAGAATCAGTTGATTCTCGAAGGTTTCCACCTCCTGATTGAAATCGACCTGCTCCTGGGATTCGAAATCGACGCGGAATTCGCTGGCCGGAATGATGTTGGCCGCCGTGGCCGAGGTATTCATGGGGCCCTGGCTGTTGAGGATCTTCTCCGGCAGATCGGAGAGACGCACGTCCCCTTCCACCAGGATGGTGAGCCGGTCCACCAGGTTTTCCAGTTCGCGCACGTTGCCCGGCCAATGGTAGTCGAGCAGGGTGTCCATCACCGTATCGGAGAGGTGCAGCATGGGCCGGTTGCGCTCCCGATGCAGCTTTTCCAGGAAGTATTCCACCAGAACGGGAATGTCTTCCTGGCGGTTGCGCAGGGGGGGAACGTGCAGGGGCACCACGTTGAGGCGGTAGAAGAGATCTTCCCGGAAGCGATTGGCGGCGACTTCGGTTTCCAGGTTCTTGTGGGTGGCGGCGATGACCCGCACGTCCACTTTCTGGGATTTGACCGCGCCGACGGGTTCGATGACCTTCTCCTGCAGGGCGCGCAGCATCTTGACCTGGAGTTTGGGGGACATGTCCCCGATCTCGTCCAGGAAGAGGGTGCCGCCGTGGGCCAGGGCGAAGCGACCGTCCCGCTGGTGGGCGGCTCCGGTGAAGGCGCCGCGCACATGTCCGAATAGTTCGGATTCGAGGAGTTCTTCGGGGATGGCTCCGCAGTTCACCGGAATCAGCGGTTGATCCCGCCGGGGGGAGATGGCGTGAATGGCCCGGGAGATCAACTCCTTGCCGGTTCCGCTCTCTCCCTGAATGAGTACGGTCGCGTCGGTGGCGGCAACCCGCTCGATCAACCGATACAGTTTTTGCATAGTCGGGGCGTTGCCGATTATACCGTACACAGCACTCTCCTTATGCCTTGCCCTGATCCATCAGGATGTCAAATTACCAACGCACGATACGGCAATCCCCGCTTCCCAACAAGGAACTCTCCACGTTTTTTACAAAATCCTTCCGGGGGGGGTACCCATAATTAGCAAATTGCACGCCAAGATTTTGGCTTTGTCGGAAAATTGCCTGATTTTGACGCCTTTTTTCCCCGGCGCCGACCTCTCCCGATAAGATTTGCGCCGAAAATATGTCAAAAAATGGTGACAATCCAAACTCTTCCGGGAATCCGCACTATCCGTCTGAAAAGTTCAAAAAAACAGGTGCAATTTATTCTTGTTTCACCTAATGTAACAGAAATTTCGGAGCAAAGGGAAAAGATAATAACATATTTTACTTGTATAAAAGGGGACGATGGTCAATCTTGCCACGGCAGCCACCCAGTCGAATTCGTGTGAACAAACCACCTACTCCCGGTGGATGAACCTCCGGGGGCTCTCTCATGTGACCATTCGGGCCAAACTGCGCACCATTTTCACCCTGATCCTGGCCACCTTTCTCCTGCTCGGCGCTCTCTTCCTCTATCACCATCAGCTCTGGCACCGCATGCGCCAGGCGGAAAAATTGACGGATGATATCGACTTTCTGACACGCACCATCATTCTGGGTTTCTACCGGGTGGGCAACTGTGTGCACAACTTTGACGGCCGACACTTCCGCAAGGAGCCCTGCCAGGGCTTCATCGGCGATACCCGGGCCCGCATCGGGGAGTTGGAGGCGGAACTGGCCCGTCAGCCCGCCTCCCGCCCCTGGAGCCTGCGTCACGAGATCGACCGCATGGCCGAAAGCGCGGAGCAGGTGTTCGATCTGACGGAAAGCATCGGCTACAACGAAAGCCGCGGCCTGCACGGGCGCTTTCGCGATGTGGCCCATCGCCTGGAAGGGGTCTTCCGGGGAGAGGAGCGGTACCGGGAACTCTCCAGTCTGCTGCAGATGCGCCGCCACGAAAAAGACTTCCTCATGCGGCTGGAACCCGCCTATCAGGAGAAGTTCGAACAGGAGTACCGCCTCGTCAGGGAGTACATCGAGAAGCGTCCCGATCTCACCCCGACCGCACGGGAGCGGGATCTGGAGGATCTCCGGGAGTATCACGCCCTGTTCCGTCAGACCGGGGTTCTGGTTTGGGATCGCTACCAGGCCATGGCGGAGTTCCGCCGGGTTTCCGGAGAGATCTTCGTCAATCTGGACCGCCTGCAGGAGGATCAGCAACGGCAGCGCCCCGTTCAGTCGCAGCTTCAGGAAACGGCCATCGAATCCGGCACCACCCTGATACTGGGTCTGGGGGGCTTGCTGGGTGTGCTTCTCCTGGGCATCACCTCGCTCTTCTTCCGTTCCATCGCCCGTCCCATCGGTATCCTGGCCGAACAAGCCCGAGGCATCGCCCAGGGGGATCATCAACGGGTCATCCTGCTCTCCGGCAGTGACGAAATCGGCCAGCTCGCCGCCAATCTGCAGGAGATGAAGGTCGCCATCCTGCGTCACAGCCAGCATCTGGAAGCCATGGTGGCCCTGCGCACCGAAAGCCTGCAACAGGCCAACGACCAGTTGCGGGAGACCATCCACGATCTGGAAACCACCCGCGAAGAGCTGATCCATGTGGAGAAGATGGCCTCCCTGGGGCGGCTGGTGGCCGGATTCGCCCACGAGGTCAATACCCCGGTGGGCATCGCGGTGGGTTCCTTCTCTCAGCTTCCCGAGGTGATGGGACGCATTCAGCAGATGTTACAGGGGGAAGAGGTCGATGGCGATCTGTTGGACCGGGAGGTGGCCATGGCCCGCGAAGCGGTTGGTCTCGGCATGACCAATCTCTTTCGCGCGGCGGAGATCGTCTCCCGTTTCAAGCGCACCACCCTGGATCAGGCCTCGGAAGAGCGACGTCTGTTCAACGTCTGCGATGTCATCGAGGATGTGCTGGTTTCGGTACACAACGCCTTCAAAAGCAGCCCGATCACCATCACCTGGGAGTGCCCGCCGGAGCTGGAGATTTTCGGGCAGCCGGGATTGATGGGGCAGTTGCTGACCAATCTCCTGATGAACAGCCACCGTCACGGTTTCGATGACGGCAAACGCGGTGGCACCATTCGCATCGAAGCCTCCCTGCAGGAGGAGATGCTGCACCTCGACTACCGTGACGATGGACGGGGCATGACCGCCGACGTGGTGGCCAAGGCCTTCGATCCCTTCTTCACCACGGCTCGGGAGCGGGGCGGCTCGGGGTTGGGTCTCTATATTTGTTACAACATTGTGCGCAACCAATTGCAGGGCGCCATCCACCTGCGCAGCGAACCGGGAGAGGGGGTCTGCTTCACGGTTCGTTTTCCCGCCACGCTGTCGCGCTTGATGGATGGATTCAGGGAGGCGAAATGAGCGAGGAGAACCGGAAACGCATTGTACGGCGCGCCGTCGGGGCAACGGACGCCGCGTCCGCCACCGGGCCGACGGTTTCCCGACCCTGGCGTCTGCTGGTGGTGGACGACGAGCCGGGCATTCACGCCGTGACGCAGCTCAATCTGTCGGGATTTCAGTTCGATGGTCGGGGTTTGGAGATCCTCTCCGCCCGATCCGCCGCCGAGGCCCGACAACTGCTGGCACGGGAACGGGATATTGCCCTGGCCTTGATCGACGTGGTCATGGAGACCCCTGACGCCGGCCTTGAACTGGTACGTCACATCCGGGAGGAGTCGGGCGATCACCTCATCCGACTGGTGATCCGCACCGGTCAGCCCGGCGTGGCCCCGGAACGCTACGTCATCGAACATTTCGATATCGACGATTACAAGGAAAAGACCGAACTGACGGCCCAGAAACTCTTCACCACGGTACGTACCGGGTTGAAGGCCTATCGCGATCTGTGCCATCTGGAAAAACATCGCCATGGTTTGACCAGGGTCTTGGACGGAACGCCGGTACTCTTTCGTTACAAGGGGTTGACCGCTCTCTTCGTGGGGGTGCTGGAGCAGTTGTTGGACCTGTGTCGCATGGCCAATCGCTGCCAGAGCGGCGGGGCGCGTTCCGGAGAGTGGCATTTCCTGGTGGCGGATTGTCTGGAGAGCCCGGACGGGGGCATGCGTTTTCGCTGCGGCACGGGCCGGTTTCGGGAGGATCTCGCCCTGCAGGAGGAGACCATCCAGCGGCTGCACGCCCTGCTGCATCAGGAGATGGGGGTCCTGCCGCTGCAGCGGGGCGAGGGGTTGTTCCCCCTGATCAGCCGGGGATGGCGGGTGGGCTTCATCTATTTGAGCGTCGGCGGCCAGGATGGCATTCCCGAAGCGGAGCGCCAGCTGGTGCAGGTTCTGGTGAACCAGTGTTCGGCGGCTCTGGAGAGCCAGCGCCTGTTTCAGGAGGTTCACCTGGCCAACCGGCAGACGGTGTTCATTCTGGGCACCGCCTCGGAGTACAAGGATCGGGAGACCGGCAACCACATCAACCGCATTGCCCATTACACCCGCTCCCTGGCCCGCATGCTGGGGGAGGAGGCGGAACGGGCGGAAGAGCTGGCCCTGGCCAGCACGCTGCACGATGTCGGCAAGCTGGGCATTCCGGATGCGGTATTGCAAAAGCCGGGGCGTCTGACGGCGGAGGAGATGCTGGTCATCCGCACGCATCCCGAGATCGGCTTGCGCATTCTGGGGGAGAGGCCGGGGTTCGAACTGGCGCGGGAGATCGCCGGCGGGCATCATGAACGTTGGGACGGCGCGGGGTATCCGTATGGGTTGGCGGGCGAAGCCATTCCCTATTCGGCGCGGTTGGTGGCGGTGGCGGATGTCTTCGACGCCCTGGTATCCGTGCGTCCCTACAAGAAATCCTGGACCCCGGAGGAGGCCATGATGGAGTTGTGCCGGGGCGCCGGCAGCCATTTCGATCCCATCATGACCGATGCCTTCGCCGCTTTGTACGAAAATGGCGCCATTCTGGAAATCAGGGAGCGTTTCCCGTCGGATTGACCGGCAGATGCGGAACGGATCGGTTGGGAGGGGGGCCGGTGTGTGGTTGAAAAGATCCTGTCTCGCCGAACGCCACTCTATATGGGGCGCTGTGAAGCACTCAATATGGAGTGCCTTCGGCGAGACAGGGAGTGAAGAACCCAACAGAACAACTAGCGCGTTTGTCCTTGCAGCTCTTCCGCTGTCAGGATCCGGAGGAGGGTGGACGTTTAATCGATTTTTTTAAATATTGGTTGTTTTATTTTTTTGTTCTCTCTATTCTGATCCGGCTCACTCTCGGGCTGCCATTATGGGGATGGGTTGAGCGCCGAACAATCGGCAAGAAAGTGTATTATTTGTCGGCAAAATAGTGACAATTTGGAAATATTTGATGGGAGTTGTTCAGATGATAAGAATAGTAATTATTGATGATCATGGCGTTCTTAGAGACGGTATATCTTCGCTTATTCGCAATGAACACGATATGAAGGTCGTCGGTGAAGCTGGATCAGGTCATGATGCCGTGCGTTTGATCATGGATGGACAGTGCGACCTGGCCCTGCTGGACGTCAATCTGCCCGATATGGACGGCATGGAAGTGGTGCGTCAGGTGCGGTCACGGGGCAGTCGGTTGCCCATCCTGATCCTGACCATGTATCAGGAGAGTTACCTGGCTCTTAAACTGTTGCAGTCCGGCGCCAACGGCTTCATCAACAAACAGAGCCTGGGGGAGGATCTGCTCAAGGCCATCCGGTTGGTGGCCGCCGGCAAGCGGTATCTCTCCGAGGAGATGCACGAACAGCTGGCTTTCAAGCTGATCGACCAGCCGAACCGGGAGCCTCATGAACTGCTGTCGCCCCAGGAACGCACCATTCTGCACATGATCGCCAAGGGCGCCACGGTATCCCGCATTGCCGAGGAGTTGCATCTCTCCTCCAGCACGGTGACCACCTATCGCCGTCGCATCAAGGAGAAGCTGGGTATCGAAGGCTCCACGGCGGAGTTGGTGCGCTATGCCATAAGCCACAATATGGGGTGATCCCGGCTACGAAAAGATCTGGTCGATGCTCTCGGCGGTGAAAAGGCGCTTGCCGCACGCCTTCAACGTATCGGCATCCGCTGCCGCCAACCGGGTTTTCACTCCTTCCGGCACGGCCCCGAAACGTTCCTGCAGCAGTTCGAGCAGCATATCGATCTTGCCTTTTTGCAGTCCGATCTGTTGTCCGATCTGTTGTCCGATCTGTTCGCCTTCCCGTTCACTTTCCTGTCGGGCTTTCAGGAACAGATTGCGCAGAACAGCGTTTTCCATCACATCCACGGTGATAGCCATGTTGTCGGCCTCCTCTTGAACGGTCAGTTCCAGTTTGCGCAAGCCGGAGATGATAACCAATTTGGTCAGGGCATCGGCTCGCGCTTTGGGTTTCAGGCGATCGATGCGCCGCAAAATCTCTCGAATGGTGTTGCGTCCGTTGTCCATGCGGCACAACACCGCCAGAATATTCTCTTCCAGACTGGCGCTGGCGAGCATTTCCTGGCAATCGATATCCCGAATGTCGATGACGTCGTAACGGAAGAACAGGTTTGGTTCGCGGATGATCGCCGCAGGTTTCCAGGGGTACATGCCGACATAGAGCACTTTCTGCACCACCACCCGGTCGGGGTGACGTTGCCGGATGAAAGCGAAATACATCAGCATGCGCCAGTCCATGGACTCCGGTGCGCCCTGCAGGTCCAGATGCAAAAGAGAAAGATCGTCCAATTCGAACAGCAAGTCCGGAATGCGTTTCATGGTGGAGGGAAACTCCACCGGCCACAGGGCCACCCCCCTTTTGCCCACCAGGAGTCGCAGCAGGGTCTGCGGTGGTTCGTGAAAAAGATCCTTGAGGGTGGTATCGTAGCGCATGGGTCGTAACTCTGTATCTGCCGGATTCAAGCCTCCTTATCATGGCACTCCTCCACACCCGATTCAAGACAAGCGTTCACTCAAGGCCTGTCACTTGCCCCGAGACCGTCGGGGGCTCGTCCATCGGCAGGACCGTCACGATACGGGTTCCACCCCCGCTCCGTTTCTCCACCGTCAATCGGCCATGCCGCCGCAAGGCCCTCTCCCGCATGCTTTCCAAACCAAACAGGGCGTGGGGGGAAAGTTTTTCGGGATCAAAGCCCCGGCCATTGTCCTCCACCGTCAATACCACCTGCCCCCTCTCCCGATACAACCGGATGCGCACCGCGCTGGCCCCTGCGTGCCGCACCGCATTGGTCAGAGCTTCCTGACAAATGCGGTAAATGGCGGTGCGATCCTTTTCATTCAAGTGGATCTCCTCGCCGCCCTCCTCCAGTTGACAATCGAGTCCGCTGTGGCGGCGGGTGTTCTCCGCCAGCCAGGAGAGGGCGGCCTGAACGCCGAATTTGTCAAGCAGCGGCGGGCGTAGCGAAACCGCGATATGACGCACCGTGGCGAAGGCCTGGTCGATGAGCTGATCGGTCTCCTGCAACGAGGCGGCATCGATACCCTGTGCCAACAGTTTGATCTTGAGTTTCAGGGTGGTGAGCAGACTGCCCAGTTCATCGTGAATCTCCACGGCGATTTTGCGCTTTTCGGCCTCTTCGGCGTTGTCGAGACGTTCCGCCAAACCCCGAACTTCCGCCGTGGCCAGCCGGAGTTCCCCTTCCTGCTGGTTGACCCGCTGCGTCAGGAGTTGATTGAGTTTGAGAATCTCCTTTTCCGCCTGTCTCTGCGCCGTGATGTCGTGCAGGGAAACCACGGCTCCCAGCCTGTTTCCCCTGGCATCGTACATGGGCCGCCCATTGGCCTGAAGAAGCAACTGAACATGAGGGCGGGGAATGATGACCAATTCCTGGTTATGAACCTCCTGCCCCATGAAGGCCTGAAAGAGAGGAACCTCCTCCTTGGGCATGGGGGTGACGCCGTCCGCGCGAAAGATATGGTAATGGCCCGCCCACTCCTCTGCGGGCAGCGGCTTGATTTCCAAGCCGTGCATGAGGTGGGTGGCGCGATTGAACAGAAAAAGTCTGCCCGTTTCGTCACAGGCCACGATGCCGTCCTGGATATTGTCCAGCACGGTTTCGAGAAAGACCTTCTGCCGCTCGAAAGCCTCCACTGTTTCTCCCAGATGCCCCCGCAGCAGGCGCTCCTGCCGAAGGGCGTCGTCGCTGGCCTCCAGCAGCCGGTTGATGCTCTCCTGAAGTTGGGCGATTTCGTCCGCCGGATGGTCGGGGTCGGGCGGCAGACGCACGCCCCCTCCCGGAAGGATCTCCTTCAGTCGGGCTACCAGGAGGATCACGGGCCGGCTCAGGAGTCGTCGCGAAACGACCACCACCAGAACGGCGGCGATGAGGGACTGGAGATACATCAGCAGCACCCCGTGAATGGCCAGGACCTTGGCTTCCCGATCGATTTTCTCCCGGTTCTGCATGACCTGCAGCACCCCGATCTTCTCCTGGCGGTTTACCGGGGAATAGAGGGGATAGCTGATGGTCCAGACCGGGGTCAGGGAGGGGATGGAGCGGGCTTCGTACTGGAAATCATCGAAGGAGGCGATGCGAACCGCCAGAAAGATGGTATTGCCCAATAAACCTTCCGCAATGTCCTGGGCGATGGGCTCGTTCCTGGCGTAGATGCCCACCTCGGCCTGGGACAACACGGTCCGGATCAGTTGTTGCTGCAGGGTGTCGACCTCCAGTTGTTCATGGCGGAAGAGAAAAACATAGGTGAAGGTTCCGGCCAGAATGGCGAAGAGAAACATCCCGAGACTGACCTGAATGGCGAGACGGCGTTCGAGTCGGGTGATGTTCATGTCATCGTCTACCGACTGCCGGTGGCGAGGAGGGCATGACGCTCATTCCGGGAGAAGCTTGACGGTTTTGACCCCCGGTTTTTCCAGTGCGGCATCGACGTAGCCGATGGCGTCCGGAGTGTCGGCCACGCTGGAGAGGATGCGGGCGCAATCGCCGGGGGTATGCAGAGGCAGGACGCGCCCGCTGAAAATCAGACGGGCCCAGAAGGTATCGACCTGAATCAGGGACATGCCGTTGACCGCCTGAAAGAAACGGCGACGCAGGGCGCTTTCCCGGGGTTGTTCGAGAACGGTGGCGTGTTTCCCGTCGGGAAAGGTGCGTCGTCGTCCCAGGTAGAGATCGGAGAGATGGGAGGGTTCCAGGGTGGAAACGGGGTTGCCGGGATGCACGATGACGGCGATATCCGCATGGGCCTCGCCGCTTGCGAGGACCAGCAGCGGCAGGAGGAGGAGGGCAAAGGGCGCTTTCATGCCGTTCAAAAGACGAAATCCATCGTGGCCGACAGGAGATTGACCCGAAGTGGGCGCTCCCGTTCGGCCACGGTGGGTTGGCTGTACCACAATCCGTACCCGTAGGGATGGATGTGAATGGAGTCCAGTTGAAACTTGAGAGCCAGGCGGGAGGTGATATCCCAGCGCAGCCCCACCGAGGTGGTCTCCTGATCGAACCGGGTCGAGTTGAGGGTCAGAAGGGCGGTTGTTTGCAGGTCTGCCAGGCCGATGCGGCTCCAGTCGGTTTGGCCCTGGTAGAGGTCGCCGTGGGGGCGGATGGCGCTGAACAGGAGGAAGGGCATCCAGGATCCGAAGCGATAGCCGGCTCCGAGGTATCCCATGTCGCCGTTGGAAACCATGTCCGCCGAGGTGTCGATGCGTCCCAACTCGCCCTGAAGGAACCAGTTGCCTTCATCGTAGGAGGCACCCAGAGTGGTGTAATGCACATGGGTTCCGCCGTAGCGCATCTGCCGGGCCAGTTCCCGTGCCTCGGCGCCAATGCCGGGGGGGTTGGCGGAGGAAACCGCGCCCAGTCCGGCCAGCAGGGGCTCCAGGGGAGCGGGATCGTTTTCCGGAATGATGTGAGAGGTGCCGGCCTGAAGACGCCAGGGGCCATTTTCACGGGAGAGGATCAGACTGAAGACCCGGTTGCTGTGGAACGGATAGACGCTGTCGCGCCCCATGGTGAAGCCCAGGGCGCCGTGTCCGGCCTGGAACGTGAGCCGCCAGTCGTCCACGGTGTAACGGGCATCGAAGCCGTCCACGGCGTACATGGGAATCCAGCCGTAGAACTCCGTCGGCGGGCGCACCCAGGGGTAGGCGTAGCCAAGGTTGCGGTGATCCGACATCAGGAAGATGTCGTATCCGACGCGCCCCAGACGGGTTTCGAAGGCGGGAAGGGGGCGCCACTTCAGAAAGGCCAGATCGAGGTAACGCAACCAATGGTGATCGGCCTGATCCCGCAACACCACCTGGCCCACCAGCTCCACTTCGGGATTGAAGCTGAAGGAGGCTTGCAGCCCGAAGCGGGTGTCGGTGCGGGCGGAAGTGTCAGTTTCCACATGATTTTGCGGGCGCTGGGAGAGATCCCGTATAAAAGCGGCCTTTTCGCTGTTGTCGTGACTGATGCCCAGGGTGGCGTAGCCGTTGACGCGCCATTGGGGCTCTTCCCCGGCCTGGAGGGGGAGGGGGTGAAACAACAGGAAAGCCAGCCCCGGAAGCGTTGTTGCCGGAAACCGGATCACCACGTCTCTCCCGGCGGCGAAGAACAGGTGGTGGATGACATGGAAAGGCCTCCTGAATACTCTCGGCAAGTTACACGAGCGGCGACACTCCCGGCGATGCGATTCACCTCTCGCCTATCATATCACGGATTGCGGATTTCGGGAGGCCTATATGAGGAGATGGCGCGTTTACTGGTGGCGCAGGGCCTCCACCGGGTCTTTGCGGGCGGCGGCCAGGGCGGGATAGAAGCCGAAGAGGATGCCGACGCCGCCGGCCACGGAGAAGGCGATCAAAACCGACATGCCGGTGACCACCACCTCGAACTCGATGGCGTTTTCCAGGAGTTGGGCGCAGCCCATGCCCAGAGCCACGCCGAGGGAGCAGCCGAGGATGGAGAGGAGCATGGCTTCGAGGAGGAACTGGCCCAGAATGTCTTTCTGGCGGGCGCCGACGGCCAGACGCAGGCCGATCTCCCGGGTGCGTTCGGTGACGGAGACCAGCATGATGTTCATGATGCCGATGCCGCCCACCACCAGGGAGATGGAGGCGATGGCCCCCAGCAGCATGGACATGATGCGGGTGGTTTCCGCAGCGGAGGAGGCGATGGCGGTGAGATTGCGCAGGGTGAAGTCCTCCTCCTGATGTTCGCGGAGGCGGTGGCGCTGGCGCAACAGGTTTTTCATGGCCTTTTCGGCCTCGTCCATGGCCGGTTCGGAGATGGCGCGGGCCATGATCATGCGCACGGTGCCGGGAAAAGGGGTGCCGAAGAGCTTGCGTTGCGCCGTGGAGAGGGGAATGAGGATGGTGTCGTCCTGATCCCGGCCGTCGAGGCTCTGGCCCTTCTGGCCCAGGACGGCCACCACCCGGAAGGGTTGTTGTTTGATGCGCACGGTTTGGCCCAGGGGATCGGCCTCGCCGAAGAGGTTTTCCACCACGGTTCGTCCCAGGATGGCCACACGGGTGGCGGAACGCACGTCGCTGTCGCCGAAGGGGTATCCGGAGGCGAGGCTCCAGGAGCGCACCGCCAGAAAGGAGGGGGTGACGCCGTAGACCGAGGTGTTCCAGTTCAGGGAGCCGTGGACCACCTGGGCGGAGCCGAAGTGGACGGGGGCCACCACATCGAGGCTGGGCAGGGTGGCGAGGGCTTCGGCGTCCTCCACGGTGAGGGTGGGCATGGAGCCGCCTTCCCCGCGCACGCCGCTGCTGCTGGGGGCCCCGGAACGGATGATGAAGAGATTCGACCCCATGGAGGAGATGGTCTGGTTGACCGCTTGTTGCGCCCCCTGACCCACCGCCAGCATGAGGATGACGGCCCCCACCCCGATGACGATGCCCAGCATGGTCAGCAGGGTGCGCAGGCGGTTGGCTCCCAGGGAACGCCAGGCTTCGGCGAAGAGAAAACTAAACACGGGCCTCCCCGATGGGTTCATCCTGAATGATGCGACCGTCCTGAAAGCGGATCAGTCGCTGGGCGTGACGGGCCACATCCGGCTCGTGGGTGACCAGGATCAGGGTGATGCCCTTTTGGTGCAGCCCGCCGAACAGGGTCAGAATCTCCTCGCTGGTGCGACTGTCCAGATTGCCGGTGGGTTCGTCGGCCAGAATCAGGGAGGGCTCCGTGACCAGAGCCCGGGCGATGGCCACCCGTTGCTGCTGGCCGCCCGAAATGCAATTGGGGTAGGAGTCGGCCAGGGTTTCCAGACCCACCTTGCCGAGTTCTTCCCGGGCGCGCTGTTCCCGGTCCCGGCGTTTGGTTCCCCGATAGACCAGGGGCAAGGCCACGTTTTCCGCCAAAGTCAGTCGCGGCAGCAGGTTGAACCCTTGAAAGACGAAGCCGATGAGATGGTTGCGGGCCTGGGAGCGCCCGTCGGGACCGAGCCGGGCCATATCCCGGTTTTGCAGGAAGTAGTGGCCGCGCGTCGGGGTATCCAGACAGCCCAGCAGGTTCAGAAAGGTCGATTTTCCCGAACCGGAGGCCCCCATGATGGCGACGAACTCCCCTCGGGCGACTTGCAGATCGACGCCGTGCAGGGCGATGAAATCTCCGGCGGGGGAGGAATAGGTCTTGCCAAGGGCTTCGGTGCGAATCAGGTTTTCCGTGGTCATGGCCGTTCAGAAGAGGCGCATGTGGGGTTTGCCGCGGGCGGCGTCGCCTTCGTCGCGGTTTTCCCCGGTGATGATGACGGCTCCCTCGCTGACCTCGCCCGACAGCAGTTCGGTGAAGCGGTTGTCCGTCAGACCCAGGCGGCATTCCACCCGTTTGGGTTTACCCTGTTCCAGGAGGTGGACCGGGGAGAGAGGTCCCTCCCGTTTGCGGGGGCGGGATTCCGTCGCCGGTTTGCTCTCCGCCTCCTTGGGGCGGTATCGCAGGGCGGTGTTGGGCAGCAGCAGCACGTCGGGACGTTTGGCCACCACCAGATTGACCATGGCGGTCATGCCGGGCAGCAGGGAGAGGTCGGGGTTGTCCACGCCGATGACCACATCGTAAGTGACCACGTTCTGCACCATGGTGGCGTTGAGTCGCACCTGGCGCACCTGGCCTTCGAAGGAGCGGTTGGGGAAGGCGTCCACGGAGAAACGGGCCGGCAGACCTTCGCGGATCTGGCCGATGTCGGCTTCGGCGAAGCTGGCGTTGATCTGCATATGGGAGAGGTCGCGGGCGATTTTGAACAGGGTGGGGGTTTGGAAGCTGGCGGCCACGGTTTGGCCGACATCGACCACCCGATCCACCACCACGCCGTCCACGGGGGCGCGGATGGCGGTGTAGGCGTGGTTGACGCGATCCTTTTCGTGTTGGGCTTTGGCCAGCGCCACCTGGGCGGCGGCGCTTTTGCGGGCCTGGAGGGCCTGATCCATCTCCTGCCGGGAGATGAACTCCTGCTCGAAAAGGGCTTTCTGGCGTTTTTCGTTGGCCAGGGCCAGTTCCAGGGAGGAGCGGGCGTTTTCCAGACTGGCGGCGCTTTGCCGCACCTGGGCGGCCAGCAGGGCGTCGTCGAGTTCCAGGAGGAGGTCGCCCTCCTTGACCCGGCTGTTGAAATCGACATGCAGCCGTTTGACGGTGCCGGAGACCTGGGTGCCGACGTTGACCAAGCCGACGGGGTTTATGACCCCGTTGGCGGTGACGGTCTGGATCAGGTCACCGCGTTTGACGACGGCGGTTTGGTACCGGCCCTCGGTTTCCGAGAGGGGGGCATGGCGGGAGAGGAACAGACCGAGGCCGGTCAGCGCGGCAAACAGAAGCAGGAGGCGTGGGGCGATGGTCATGGTCGAAGCACCGTGTCACGAAATACGGGGGTCCGGGGGGGATTATCCCCCCCGGCGGGGTTCGGGGCGGAGCC
>JADGAQ010000064.1 GCA_015231925.1 Magnetococcales bacterium | reverse complement strand
CGTGGTGATCATGCTCGCCGGCAGGGGCTACGTGGTGATCATGCTCGCCGGCAGGGGCCTGGTGGTCAGCATGCTCGTCGGCGGCAACCTCGTGGTGGTCGTGTTCGCCGGCAGCGGTTTGGCCGCCGACGGGTTCCGGGTTCGCCGGCCCACGCAACCCGTTGATTTGGGCCGATTCTTGCGCGACAGTGAAATTTTGTGGGGTTTCCGCACGGACTGGATTGGTAATTGCACCTCCCGTAACACCCCATAACAGGAGAAAGGATCCCAGCCAGACCGTTCTGATTGTCCTTGATTGAGACGTGTTCTTCGCCTTCATTTTATGGCTGCCTCGATAGTCTGCTATTCTCAACCAGGAATTCTTCGCCAGTTCATTGAGCCGGATCCTGTGGTACCGGACCCTGATTACAAGTTTCGGGCCAGTCCCGGAAACGGGTGTTCAGCCATTGTTCAGATTTTTAGGGTATTGCTGTAAATGGAGATTTTTGCTACTTGTGGCATCCCCGAACGGCTTATACACTTGGTTAGATGTGTTTCCCTCATGATGCGAAGGAGTGGCCATGTTGCTGACCTCGATTCGAGGCAAGATACTGGTGCCGGTGCTGGTGGTATTGATCCTCGGTCTGGGGGCGGTGGGTGGGGTCTCCTACCAGGTGGCCCACGAGGCGGTGACGGACGGGGCCCTCTTGTCCATGCGACAGGCGTTGGGGCAGAAGGTTCAAAAGGCGCAGAATTTTCATGAGAAGGCCATGAGCGATCTGTTGCTGGCCATGGAAAATCCCGTTTTCCGGGAATACTTCTCCCTGGCGGAGACCAGGCAGGGCAATGTACGCGACGAGAAGGGGGTGTTGCAATTCACTGCGGCGCAGCGGGAGTTGAAGGATCGCATCGACCAGTGGACCTTGTCGTTGCAGCGGCGCTTTCCCATTGTGGAGACCTGTCTGATCGACCGCACGGGTCAGGAGCATTCCCGCATCACCAATGGGGAGATTGCGCCGGACGACGATTTTTCCGCCGAGGAGGGGGAGGCGCCCTTTTTTGCGCCCACCTTCGAGGTGAAGGACGGGGGGGTTCACGTCAACGCGCCCTACATGTCGGCGGACGCCCACAAGTGGGTCTTCTCCTACACCTCGCCGGTGATCATGGAGGATGGCAGCCGGCCGGCCTTTTACCATTACGAGCTGCCGGTGGCCTTGTTTCAGGCCATTGTAAGGGAGGAGAAGGCGGGTTCGGAGAAGCGTTACCTCATCGTGAGTTCCGAGGGGCGGGTGGTGGGGGACAGCGGGCAGGAGATCGGGCTGGACCTGAAGCCGGGGGAGGATGTGGAAAAGGAGCATCATCTGGAGGAGTATCTGCCGGAGATCAAATCGATATCGGGGCAGGAGGATTTTCTGACCCTGGCGGAGGAGGTGCGCAGGGGGAAGCGTGGCGAGGGGCGCTTTATGCTGGGGGGGCAGCCTCATTACATGGTATTCGAGCCGTTGCCCAATTTTGGCTGGAGCGTGGTGTTGATTCAGTCGGAGGCGAGTCTGCTGACGGGGCGTTCCTCCCTGGGGCACATGCAGGCGATGATCGTGGGTTCGGCCTTGCTGGCGTTGTTGCTGGCGGCGCTGCTGATTTTGTGGGTGGCCAACAATTTGAGCAAGCCGCTGATCTTGTGTCGCAATCTGGTCGGGCGGCTGGCGGGTGGGGAGTTGAGGTTGAATTGTTGCACCACGGATCGACAGGATGAGATCGGGGAGCTGTTTCATTCGCTGGGCGAGACGGTGGCGCGGCTGACGGAGGTGGTGACCACGGTGCAGGAGGCGACTTCGCGGGTGGGGGAGCGGGGTGCGGAGTTGACCGAATCGAGTCGCACGGTATCGGATGGGGCGGTGGCGCAGGCGGCGTCCATCGACGAGGTGTCGGAGGCGATGCGGGGCATGGTGGCGGGTTTCGAGACCAATGCGCGGCAGTCGGCGGAGACGGGGCAGCGGGCTCGCAAGGCGGCGCGGATGGCCACGGACGGGGGCGAGGCGGTGACGCGGGCCATCGAGGCGATGCGGGAGATTGCGGATCGCATATCGGTGATCGAGGAGATTGCGCGGCAGACCAACCTGTTGGCGCTCAATGCGGCCATCGAGGCGGCGCGGGCGGGGGAGGCGGGCAAGGGGTTCGCGGTGGTGGCGGCGGAGGTGCGCAAGCTGGCGGAGCGTTCCCAGGGGGCGGCGGTGGAGATTGCGCGGTTGTCGGGGACGAGTCGGGAGGTTTCCGAGGCGGCGGGGGGCATCATGGCGGAGTTGGTGCCGATGATTGTGGAGACCACGCGGGAGATCGAGGTGATATCGCAGGCGGCGACCACGCAGAATCAGGCGGCGGAGCAGATCAACCGGGCGGTATCGCGGTTGGAGGGGGTGATTCAGAGCAATGCCGGAGCGGCGGAGGAGTTGTCGGCGGCGGCGGAGGAGCTGGATGGCACGGCGAGGGGATTGCAGGAGACCATTTCGTTCTTTCGTCTTTCCTGAACCGGCCTTGGCCTTTCAAAAAAATCCTTTGCCTTTATCAACGTTCCTTTGCCTTTCAAAAAATACGGGGGTCCGGGGGGGATTATCCCCCCCGGCGGGTCCAGGGCGGCGCCCTGGGACTCTTTCTTTCGCTGTTGACGTTCCCACCCCCCGGAGTCCAGGGGGCACCCCTGGGACTCTTTCTTTCGCTGTAGACGTTCCCACCTGGGACTCTTCCTCTATCCTCCAAGCTGCTATTCTTCCAGGTTCACAGGCCTTTCGGGGGTTTTTTCCCGAGGGTCTCAATCGCGGACCGGTGCGTGCGGTGCAGGGTTCGGGAGAGGGGAGCATTGGATTTGTCCCCGTTTCTTTCCCAGATCCGGGAATAGGCTCTTTTCCCATTATCGAATTCTGGAATCGATTCCGGGGCGATTTTCGCTTACGGGAGCGATTTTCACCCGGCGGGCATTTTCTGGTTTGATAATTCACTTATTTATCAATAAGATAACGCGCTCTCCCAAGCAATGTTGATCTTGGCATCACGGCTGCAATAGGTAAGACAACGGCGCAAGATGCCGGGTCGAAATCGAACCTAAACCCCTTTGTGGATACGAGATACTGCCATGAAAGCCTCTCTGCCGAACACCAAATCCCTGAAACTGGCAATGGTTTTCGGAATTGCCGCCATCGGCCTGGTTCTGGGCGCAGGAAGCGCTTTGGCCGGCATCAAAGGGTCCAAGCACGACCTGGGCAGCGGAGGCGCGTCGCAGCAAGGGGCTACCAGCGGAACCACGGAAGTCTGCGTTTTCTGCCATACGCCGCACGGCGCCAACACCGGGGCTACGGCGCCCTTGTGGAACAAGAGCCTGCCCACTTCCACCTATACCCGGTACTCGTCGTTGAATACCACCACTTTGGATGGTACCGAAGCGCCGGTGGGTTCGGTCTCGCTGGCCTGCCTCTCCTGCCACGACGGCAGCCAGGCCATGGACGTGATGATCAACGCCCCCGGCAGCGGCGGGTACAACGCCTCGGGTGCCAACTTCGACGCCGGAACGGCCATGACCGGCTTCAAGAATCTGGGTACCGACATCTCCAACGACCACCCCATCAGCATCCAGTACGGTGGTGGTGGCTGGACCGAGGACGACACGGTGGGCGCGGCCTCTCACACCACCTTGACCGACGGCAGTTTCAAGGACGGGTACATGGCCAGCATCAACTCCAACCCGGTGTGGTGGGTCGATACCGCGGGCGGCAATGCCGGCTCCCGGGACAAGACCGACATGATCCTCTACACCCGGACGCTCTCCTCCAAGAAACAGCCCTTCGTGGAGTGCGCCAGCTGTCACGATCCGCACAACAGCACGGCCCAGCCGGTCGCCTTCCTGCGCATCAGCAATGCCTCGAGCGCCGTCTGCCTGGCCTGCCACGACAAGTGATAATAAAGACTATCCAAACCCCCATTGCCTGAAGGATACTGGCCAGACCCCACTCGGGTCTGGCCAAACTTTGTTCAGGGAATTCGGGAAGGTGAGATGAACGACAATAGACGAGGCATCCTCTTTTTTGCAACGCTGCTGGGTTTTTGCGCCCCGCTTTTCGCCGCCGATCCGCCGGTTCCCCCCCCGGGAGAGCGTCCTCCCTTCGCCGTGGTGGATGGCGTGGCCATTCCGGCGGAACGTTTCATTTCATCCGTGCAGCAGGGCGCGCGGCAGAAGTTCTATCACGGCAAGATTCCGGAAGCCGACATGGCCAAATTCCAGCGGGAGATGGGCACGGCCCTGGTGGATCGGCTGTTGCTGGTGAAGGAGGCCAAACGCCAGGGTTTGCAGCCGGATCAGTCCGAAATCCAGAAAGAGATCGCCGGCTACGATCAACGTTACGGCAACTCGCCCCGCTATCAGGCCAATCGGGAAGCCATGCTGACGCCGCTGGTGGAGGAGATGGCGGATCGCAGTCTGGTGACCCAGTTGCAGGAGCGCATCACCCGGGGGAGCGAACCCACGGAAAAGGAGCTGCGGGACTATTACGACGCCAATCCCGACAAGTTCACCGAACCCGAGGACATGGAGATCTCCCTGATTCTGCTGAAGGTGGATCCGTCTGCGGGGCAGGATGCCTGGGACAAGGCCAAAACGGAAGCCGACGCCCTGATGGGCAAGCTCAAGGCGGGAGGCGATTTTGCCGAACTGGCGCGCATCCACTCCGGGGATATCTCGGCGGCCAAAGGCGGCAAGATGGACTATCTGCACAGCGGCATGCTGGCGGAAGGGGCGGAAAAGGCCATCGCCCAGATTCAGCCGGGGCAGTTCACCGATCCCATCCTGGTGTTGGAGGGCTACGCCATTTTCCGTCTCGACCAACGCACCCCGCCCCACAAGCTGGCCTTCGATGCGGCGCGTCCCCGGGTGAAGAAGCTCTTCCAGCGCGACAGCTCCGAGAGTGCCTGGAAGACCTTCCGGGAGGGGTTGTGGAAGAAGGCGGCGGTTTCCATCAATGAATCGTACTATCTGCCCTTGCCGGAACCGGGTCAGGAGGCGGAAGGCAGTGCGCGTCCGCATTCCCTGGGAGGTGCGCCGTCCAAATAACCGGGTTCTCTGCGCGGAAGGTTGCACGTGAAGAACCTGGTTCGTCAGGTTTGTCGAGTGGGGGTAGTCCTTTTGGCCGTCATTCCCGGCGCTCTCCGGGTGATGGCCGAGGATGAGGAACCCTCTTTGCCCTGGTGGAGCCTGGAACGCTACGGCATCGTCGGCGATTTCGATCCCTGGACCCTGATGGGGGATGTGGGGTTGCGCTATACCCACGAAATGGAAAAAGCCCTGGTGCCCGAATCCCACAGCCAGCTTTTCACCCAGGTCCGGGCGGGGCGGGGGGCTCGCGGTTACATTCTGGAGCCCTATTACGCCAAGTGGAAAACCGATTTCCTGGGTGGATTGACCATCAGCCAGAAGATGGAACACAGCACGAACGGAGAGGGGGGGGATGTGAATGTGGCGGCCCAGTCTCTGCAAAGCAACGCCGATCTCCGGTTGTTCCCCACCAGTCGCTTTCCCTTCAATCTCTACTACAATCGATCCAACTCCGATACTTCCGAAGGGGCCAAATCCTCCCAGGGCACGGGGCGCATGTCCCAGAAGTACGGTTTCATCCAACAGTATCAGGATCGGGAATGGGGTTTGAACGCCCGGTTTCAGGCGGAGGAGCGCCACGATGCCAGCGGAGGGGCCGGCAAGTCGGGGCTGCTGCCCATGCTGATTCCCAGCGTGGTGGGCAACGAGGATGACAAGATCCGCGACCATGTGACCCTGCGTCTGGAAAAGCGTTTGGGCGACCACAGTCTGGAACTGGTGGCGCGTCGCGCCAAGGAGCGTGGCCACAGTACCGTCGGGCGGGGCAACGCCTTCGAAAACAGCCTGGTCCTCACCCACAGCGGCTCGCCCACGGAAGACCTCTCCCTGAACAACATGATCAACGTGGCCTACACCCGCGACCGCAACCGCAATCTCGATACGGAAATCACCTCGCTTTTTCGGGAACAGGATACCATGCTGACGGCCCGCATCGAGCAGTTCACCTCCAACGCCTTCTGGCGCACGGCGGATTCGCCGCTGGTGGTGACCGGCTCGTTCCGCGCCTATCAGGAAGAGAACGACGACACCTCCACCAATACCCTCTACTCGAACCTCTCCCCCAGCCTGTTGACGGCCCTGGGCATCAGCCGGCCCACTTCGGCGCTGCTCTCCCGCGCCGGCACGTCGCCGAGTCTGAACCGGCTGCTGGGCACCGGCCGGGACGAGGAGGTCACCCAGGTCTCCTCCCGCAGCGACACCGGCACCAGTCTGAACCGTTCGCTCAACACCCGTGCGGGGGCCAGCTACCGCTTCGACGACCATCACAACGTCAACGGCTCCCTGGCCGCCAACCAGGAGTCGCGCAAGATCACCAAGGCCGATAGCGCCTCCGTCTCCGACGTGACCAGTCTGAACCAGGTGTTGGGCTATCAGTACGATTCCGGGGCCATCAAAACGGACCATTTCGACTACTCCTGGTATTCCAACAGCAACCTGAGCAACGATATCATCAAGGGGGTCAGCAACACGGGCGGGGCCAACCCGCTTCAGGGCGGAGCCCGTTTCGGGGAACGGCTGGGCCACGGATTCCGCCGCGCCATCGGCAAGGGCGATCAGGACGAGGGCATGCTCAACCTCTCCCTGGACGGATCGGTGGGGCTGGAATCCAATCGCACCCTGGGCAACATCTTCGATGTGACCCACACCCTGGGCTTCGGCTACGACATGGACGAGGGTGAGGCCCGATCCCTGTTCGACGTGCGCCTGACCGACTCCCGCACCCTCACCCCGGTACAGGATGAAACCCAGTTGGTCAATGTCCAGCTCTCCCGCCAGGGTATTGCGGGCAATTCCGGCAGTTGGGGCGGCAACCTCTCCTTCAGCTGGGTGCGCAATGTGGCGCCGTCCGGGGAGCTGAACACCTCCCAATCGGCCAGCGGCAGCATGCGCTATTCGCTTCCGGACCTTTTTGGCGTCTCCCGGTTGCGTTACGATATGGTTACAACCATCGCCTCGGACGCCCTGACGCTGGGAACCATGGGGCCGTCGGCCCAGGAGATCGCCTGGCGCCACCTGTTGAACTATCAGATCGGTCGCATCAATCTGCGCCTCGGGGCGGAACTGCACTACCTCCGGGACGAAGAGGGCGAGGAAAACTATCTGGCTTTGATCACCGCGGAAGTCGTTCGCAATTTCTACAGGAGATTTTGACTATGAGAAGAGCGTTTGGGGGGGCCACTCCTGCCCCGAGATCCGGCAGCCGGTTGGTGCGCATGGCGCTGCTAATGGGCATGGCCTGCCTGTTGTGGGGAGGGGATGTTCTGGCCGAGTACGCCGATATCGTCATCAACAACTACTCGGACAAGGCGGGCATGCGCCCGGCCATCTTCCCCCACTGGTTCCACCGCATCCGTTTCCGTTGCAAGGTCTGTCACGCCGACCTGGGCTTCAAGTTCAAAGCGGGCGGCAACGAGATCAACATGCTCAAGATCATCGACGGTCAGTTCTGCGGCGGTTGCCACAACGGTGAAATCGCCTGGTCGGTGGAAAACTGCGATATCTGCCACTCCGGGGTTCCCGGCACGCCCACCCAGGTGCATGGCAACACCATTCAGAAGCTGGTGAAGCCGGCGGGAAAGGAGTGAGGCCATGAAACGTATCTCGATCATTGCCGTGGCGGTGGTGTTTGCGGTGGCCGGCATCGTCGGCTCCCGGGTGGAGGCGGGGGATCCGCCGGCCAAGGTGGGGGAGGTCAACACCTTCAACCGCCTGATGCGTCCCAAGGAGGATCGCAACATGCCGCCCGCGCTGGACGGCATCCACGATGCGGACAACAAGGGCACCCACATGCTGCAACAGCCCCGGGACGCCTTCGGCACGCTGCCGAAAGGCAACGCGGGCAACTATGTCAACTGGGTGCAGGCCCTCAAGGACAAGGCCATCACCCCTCGCTACGACCGCCTCAATCCCAAGGAAGAGGCCATGGTCATGGACCTGGACATCGTGCGGGAAGTGAAGGGCTTCATGCCCGACGTGGTCTATCCCCACGACCGGCACACCGAGTGGCTGGACTGTTCCAACTGTCATCCCGACATCTTCATTCCCGAAAAAGGCAAGAACACCATCTCCATGGCGCAGATTCTCATGGGGCAGAAGTGCGGTGTCTGCCACGGCAAGGTGGCCTTCCCGGTGTC
This sequence comes from Magnetococcales bacterium, assembly GCA_015231925.1. NCBI lineage: Bacteria > Pseudomonadati > Pseudomonadota > Magnetococcia > Magnetococcales > Magnetococcales bacterium. The sequence continues at coordinate 12,320 of JADGAQ010000064.1, read as the reverse complement.
GGAGTGCCGTCTGTGCCATTCCAAGAAGAAAGACGGAACCCAACCGGCCAAAACAGCGGGCAAATAAGCCATGGGCAAAGGAGCGCAAGCCATGTCGGGAAGAAGGAAGGGGAGAAGCGCGGTAATGGGGGGGCTGCTTCTGCTGGCCGGTGCAACGGCCTGGGCGGACCACCCGCTGTTTGACCAGAAGACACAGTTGCTGGACCGTTATCTGACCCAGTCGGTGACCACGGAGCAGGTGGACAGGCTGGGAGACGTACCCTTGAAGGAGGCCTTGAGCCAGACCCGCAAACTGCGGGAAGAGGCGCGTCAGGCCCACGATGCCGGGGATCTGGACAAGGCCATGATGCTGATCGATCAGGCCCTCAAAGAGGCGGTGCGCCTCTCCCAGATGGCGGCGGGACCGGCCAAACAGGCCTGGAACCAACGGGTGCGCTTCGAGGGCCTGCTGGCCGGCGTGGCCACCTTCGAAGAGGCCTACCGGCGCAATCTGCAGCTGATGATGGCGGAAAAGGGACCGGGGGTGACACCGCCGGTCAATCCGGACGAGATCCGCCAGACCGTGGCCAAAGCCTGGGATCTGGCGGGGCAGGGGGAGCATGCCAAAGCCAACGAGCTGCTCTTCGCCCTGCAGCAGAATCTCATCGCGGCCCTGAAGAAGATGCTCGATTCCAAAACCCTGGTCTACCAGCTCAAATTCGAGAATCCGCAGCAGGAGTATCGCTACGAGGTGGATCGCATGCAGGGTTTCGAAGCCCTGTTGAACATGGCCCTGACCCGGGCCAAAATCAACGAGGATGGCCGCCGCTTCATTCAGGAACGGTTGGAAAAGAGTCGTGCCTACCAGCAGGAGGCGGAAAAACTGGCGGTGGCCGGCCAATACGCCGAGGCGATCAAGGCGTTGGAAAACGGCAACGAGGATCTGAGCAACGCCATGCGCATGGCGGGCATCGTATTCCCCTGACGGGAGAGAGAGCGTATGAACAAGACAACCGTATTGGCGGCCGCACTGACCCTGATCGGTCTTGCGGGCTGCAACCAGGCAACCCAGTCGGGGGTTGGGGCTCCCGTGGCGGCGGCACCCGCGCCGGTGGCTCAGGCGCCCGCGCCACCCCCCGTGACGCCTCCGGTGGTGACTCCGGCGTCGCCCGTCGCCCCGTCGGCGGCATCCGCCGCCACCCCGGCCATGCTGCCCAAGCCTTCCGAGGCCAAGGAGTCCCGCTGGGGCCAGGATCGGGAACAGGTGGAGCGTCGGTTGCAAACGGTCAACACCCTGGTGGAGGTCTCCTCCGGAGCCAAGAAGGTGACCGCGAGCGGTCGACCCGAAGCCATCGCCACCCGGGATCAGGCCCGTCTGCTGCGGGATCAGGCCAAGGGTCTGCTGGACAAGGGCGATCTGAAAGGGGCCTCCGAACGCCTCAGCCAGGCCACCAACACCATGTTCGCCGCCGTCAAGGAGGCCGACGGGGGGGAAACCAAACATCTCAAACAGGAGCAGGATTTCAGCCGTCGCATGGAGAGCGTGAAAGTCCTGACCGATGCCCTGGACCGCATCGGCAAGGAGAAGGGCTCCGCCGATGCCTCGGAAGCGAGCCGTCAGGTCAAATCCCTCACCGGGCAGGCCCAGGCGCTGGCGGGCAAGGGGGACTACGACAACGGACGCACCACCCTCGACAAGGCCTACGTCACCGCCAAGGCGGGAATCGAGCGGCTGCGTCGCGGCGATACCCTGGTGCGCTCCCTCCACTTCGCTTCGAAAGAGGAGGAGTACCACTACGAGGTGGACCGCAACGACACCCATCAGATGCTGATCGGCATGCTGCTGAAGGAAAACGGCAAAACCTCGGATCCGATGGTGAAGAATTTCGTCACCAAAGCGGCGGATTTGCGTCGTCAGGCGGATCAACTGGGTGGATCCGGCAAGTTCGAGGAGGCCATCCGCGTTCTGGAGGAGTCGACCGCGGAGCTGGTGCGGGCCATTCGTGGCGCGGGCATCTACATTCCGGGATGAGCAGACCATGATTCGGCGCTTTCGATGGTTGCTGCCTTTGCTGAGTATTCTCCTGGTCTTCCCGGTCCTGGCGGGAGACAAGCGATCCTGGCAGCCGCTGAAAAAGGACGGGCTGCACGATCCCAAGGGTCCGGCCATCGACGAGTTGCAGAATCCCGGGGAGGCGTTGAGCATCCTGCCCCCCGATCTGGTGGGTAACATGGTGCGCTGGGTGGTGGCCCTGCAGGAGGGCCGCATCCAGCCGCGCACCAACATCCTGCCGGATACCCGCATCAACGTGCTGGATCTCGATCTGATCTACGGCAACACCGGGGATCAGCCCTTCGTGCGCTTTCCCCACAAGCCGCATACCGAATGGCTGGACTGTTCCAACTGCCACGAGGGCATCTTCAAGACCAAATTCAACACCTCCGGCATCAAGATGTCGTTGATTCTGGAAGGACGATTCTGCGGCCAGTGCCACGGCGCGGTGGCCTTTCCCCTGACGGAGTGCCAGCGGTGTCACAGCATTCCGGCCAACACTTTCCGAGGACAATTCGGTGCCCAGCAAGCCCTGCCAGCCAAAAAATAGCTTCCGGCGGCGCGGAATGGCGGTCGTGGCCACTCTCCTGATGGTGGCGGGGGTTGCCATCGACCAGGCCTGGGCGGAATACGGCGATGTGGTGCTCAATCGCTATTCCGAGGCCAACGGCATGCGCCCGGTGATCTACCCCCACTGGTTCCACCGCATCCGCTTCCGCTGCAAGGTGTGCCACTCCGAGCTGGGCTTCAAGATGAAGGCGGGCGGCAACGACATCAACATGCTGGAGCTGATGAACGGGAAATTCTGCGGCATGTGCCATAACAACGATATTGCCTGGGGGCTGGAAAACTGCCATCGTTGTCACTCGGGGCTCAAGGGCCTGGAAACGGGCATTCGGGGCGGACACAAGGCGGGAGGGCCGGGAGTCTGGTGAAGAAAGCGAACCGCGTCGGGCTGATACTGTTACTCCTGTTGACGGCCTGTGGTCCGATTCAGCACGAGATGGTATTGGGCACGGAGCGGCTCAAGGCGGCGGAGCGTCCGGTCTGGCCGAATCTGCCGGAGACGCCGCGCTACGAATATCTGGGCCAGTTGCTGGGAGCGCGCAACTTCCGTCTGGCCGGCGACGACAGCCTGCGCACCACCCAGGGTTTCCTCTTCTGGCTGGCGGGCATCGATCCCGAAACCGGCCTCGACCCGGAGCGCAACCGCAATCTGCAGCGTCCGGTCAGCGGCTGTGTGGATCGGGACGGTCGCATTCTGGTCAGCGACATGGGGCATCAGGCCATTTTCGTCTTCGATCCCCTCAAGGGGGAGTTCGCCATCTGGCGATACGCCCTGGGCAATCAGCACTTCCGCTCGCCGGTGGGCGTCGCGGTGGGGCCGGCGGGGGAATTTTTCGTGGCGGACGCGGAATTGGGCGTGGTGGTGCGACTGGACGGCAACGGGACGCCGCTGGGGATGATCGGGCGGGGTGTGCTGAAGCGTCCCACGGGCGTGGCCTGGAACGGGGCCAGGGACATTCTCTACGTGTCCGATACCGATGCCGACCAGATCAAGCTGTTCGACCGGCAGGGCCAGTTCATCAAGGCCATCGGCCAGCCCGGCGAGGAGCCGGGGCAGTTCAACAGCCCCACCCATCTGACCTTCGCCCACGAACGTCTTTATGTGGCCGACACCCTCAACGCCCGCATCCAGGTCTTCGACGAGGAGGGGGTCTTCGTGCGCGCCTTCGGGCGGCGGGGTTGGCTGATGGGCAACATGGTGCGTCCCAAAGGCGTGGCGGTCGATAACGAGGGCAACGTCTACGTGGTGGAGTCCTTTCACGACCATCTGCTGATCTACGACCGGGAAGGACACTTTCTGCTGCCCATCGGCGGCACCGGCAACCGCATCGGGGAGTTCTATCTGCCCAACGGGGTCTGGAGCGATGCCGGGAACCGGCTGTTCGTGGCCGACATGTTCAACGGGCGGGTTCTCATCCTTCAATTCCTGGGCGGTGACGGATGAACAGAGCATGGGGTTGGCTGGGAGTGGTGATGGCGGGGCTGGTGCTGGGCGTGAACGCGCCCGGTCTGGCGGAGCGCATCTCCGACGTGCGCCGCACCAAACACAACCTTTCCAGCGTCGATTACGCCGGCGGGCCGACGCGCACGGTCAAGGCCACCACCCAGGATGAGATCTGCGTCTTCTGCCACACCCCTCACGGGGCCACGGTGAGCGCCGGGGTCAACGCCCCGCTGTGGAACCGGCAGTTGTCCACCGCCACCTACACCAACTACGAATCGACCTCCATCGATGCCGACATCTCGGAGTTGCGGCAGGGACCGGGGGGTACCTCCAAACTTTGCCTCTCCTGTCACGACGGCACGCTGGCCATCGGTTCGGTGAACGTGCTGGGCGGACAGCAGTCGGTCTCCATCGGCATGAGCGGCACGGGCACCGGGGGTAAAATGCCCGCCGGAGACGGTACGGATACCGGTTTCACCCGCAATCTGGGCACCGATCTCTCCAACGACCATCCCATCTCCTTCACCTTCGACACCACCCTGGCCGACGCGGACGGCGAGTTGCGTCATCCCCCCTTCAGCAGCGGCGGCACCCTGATCACCGGGCTGCGTCAGACGGGGGTGTCGCCCAAGCCGGTGATCCCCCTGGACGGGCAGAAGGTGCAGTGCGCCTCCTGCCACGATCCCCACATCCGGGATACCACGGAGACGGCCAGCATCAAGTTTCTGCGGCTGAACCGCTTCCAGAAGGCCAATCCCAGCGGGCAGAACTTCAACAGCGCCAACGATATCGTCTGCCTGGCCTGCCACGACAAGGGGCTGCACAACTGGGCCGCTTCCGCCCACGCCAACTCCACGGACGCCGCCGAATCCTATAAGTCCGGAACGGGCTCGGCGGCGGAGAAACGGGAGTTCTTCAGCAACATCGCGGTGTGGGAGGCGGCCTGTCTCAACTGCCACGACACCCATACGGTTCCCGGCGCGCGCCGGCTGTTGCGGGAGGGCACCGACAGCACCCAGTCGCCCAAGCGCAGCGGCAATCCGGCCCTGGAAGAGACCTGCTACCAGTGTCACACCACCAGCACGGCCAGCATTCTCAATTCGACGGGCAACAACGCCCCCGACATCAAGAGTGATTTCACCACCACCGGCAACAAGCACATGCCCATCACCTCGACGGATCAGCCGGCGGGGCGGGAGGTACACAGCATCGGGGCGCGGCTCTCCTCCAATCTGCTGACCAACTGGTCGGGCACGCCGGATCACGCCGGGGCTCATTTCGTGGAGGATCCGCTGTTGTTGGGCAAGGGGGATCTCTCCAACCGCCATGTGGAGTGTACCGACTGCCACAACCCCCACCGGGTGGTCAAGAACAGCCTGTACAACGCCACGGGCCTCTCCACCCAGGCCACCCACACCCACAGTGCCACCACCCAGCACAGCAACGAGGCTTCCGGGGTGTTGCGGGGTATTTCGGGGGTGGAGCCGGTCTATCTGGGGGAGGTCTTCGGGGATCTGCCCAACTCCTTCAAACTGCTGTGCGGCGATCCTTCCAACTCGACCGACTGCACCTCCGACGGCACGGTGACCAAGGAGTATCAGGTCTGCCTGAAGTGCCACTCCAACTACGCCTACAACGACGGCGGCGGTTACAACGACGTGGGGCGTCCGGCCATTACCGGCACCAACGGGCTCTCCACGGGCAACTTCGGCATCGGGGACCGGTACACCAACCAGGCCATGGAGTTCCAGTCGCCGGATGCGGATCAGGGGGAGAAGGGGGTGGACGGTGCGCCGGAACCCACCAACACCAACCACCGCTCCTGGCATCCGGTGATGAAGGCCACCGGGCGCACCCTGGCGGAACGGGGCGGGGCCAGCAGCAGCCTCTGGCTGTCGCCGTGGAACGGCTCCTCGGGCACCTTTATCGGCAACCAGACCATGTACTGTTCCGACTGCCACGGTTCGGCCACGGCCAACGGCACCTCCGTTCCCGACACCGGCAAGCCCTGGGGGCCCCACGGGTCGAGCAAGGACTTCATTCTCAAGGGCGACTGGGACGCCAACACCGGCAGCGGCCAGCAGGACGACCTCTGCTTCAAGTGCCACAGCTACAGCATCTACGCCACCAAGAACAGCACCCGGAGCGGCTTCTGCTGCGAGAAGGACAGCAATCTTCACGGCTATCACGCCGACAAGATCGGCAGCATGAAATGCAACTGGTGCCATGTGGCGGTGCCCCACGGCTGGAAGAACAAGGCCTTTCTGGTCAACCTCAACGACGTGGGACCGGAAGCCAACAAGGCGGCGGGCACCCAGGTGCGCAACGGCACCACCGGCACCTACACCATGCCGCCCTACTACCGCAACGCGGTGCTGAAGGTCAAAACCTGGCAGGCCAGCGGCAGTTGGACCGCCGCCAGTTGCGGTTCCAAAGGCGCTCCGGGCAATGGTTCCACCGGTCGGAGCTGGATGCGAGACAGCAGTGAGAATTGCGCCAGTCCGCCCTGAGGCCGGTATGCTGCTGCAGCGTCTGGCCTCCCTGAAACTCACCCTGGGCCTGCTGCTCTGGTTCCTGGCCACGCTGCCCTTCATCCCTCGCGAAAGCCTGTCGGCCACGCTGGTGCTGGGAGTGGGCACGGGGCTCTTCGCGGTGAACTTCGCCGCCTTTCTGGCCCACAGCGTCTATTTCCGCAGCCGTCCGGGGTTGCTGCTCTTTCATGCCGCGCTGGGGCTCTTCGCCCTGCTGCTGGGGCTGGGGCGGCTGACCTGGATGGAAGGCAGCGTCGAAGTCGCCACCGGGGAGAGCTTCGAAGGGGAGTTGCTCACCTCGGAGAAGGGCCCCCTGCACGACGGCGGACTGGAGCGGGTGCGTTTCGTCAACGAGGGCTTCACCATCCGCTATGCGCCGGGTCTGAAGCGGGGCCCCACCCGCAATACCGTGAGCTGGCGCGACGAACGGGGCCGGGAGTTCCGCCAGGAGATCGGCGACGATGTGCCTTTGATCCTGCGCCACTACCGCTTCTACACCACCTCCAACAAGGGCTTCGCCCCGGTGTTCCGCTGGCAGCCGCTGCGGGGCGAGGTGGTGCGCGCCGCCTTGCACCTGCCGAGTTACCCCCTCTTCGACAGACAGATCAACTCCTGGACCTTGCCGGGGGACGATTTGCGTCTCACCGCCACCCTCAATCTGGACGAGGACTTTCTCCACCCGGAAAAAGAGGGGGTCTTCGAGCTGCCCCGGCGCTATACGCTGGAGGTCTCCCTGGCCGGTTCCCCGCCCCGCCGGCTGGCTCCGGGGGAGAGCCTGACGCTGCCGCAGGGACGTTTGACCTTCGAGGGATTGACCACCTGGATGGGATACCGCATCCATTACGACCGCACCCGCTCCTGGCTGCTGGCCACCGTGCTGGTGGGACTGGCGGGACTGGCGTGGCATTTTCGCGGCAAATTCCGCCAGGAGGTGGTGTGTTGAGCACAATTTCCGGGGAGATGGCCCTGCTTTGGGCGGGCCTGAGCGGTTATCTGCTCGCCGGGGTGCTGGCTGTGGTCGAGGGGGTTTTCCGCCGCCGCACCGGATCCGGCCTGCTCGTTCTGCTCACTCTGGGCCTGGTGCTGCACAGCCTCTCCCTTGGTTTGCGCTGGGAGCGGTTGGGCCACGGTCCCTTCGTCTCGCTCTTCGAAATCCTCTCCTCCAATCTTTGGAGCTTCACCCTGGCGTTTGCCCTGTTCTACTGGCGCTATCCGCGTCTGCGGGATACGGCGGCGCTGATCCTGCCGGTGATCTTTTTGCTGATGGGCTGGCTGCTGCTGGTGCGTCCCGGCGATTCGATCCTGCCCCCCACCTACGATACCCTCTGGCTTTACATCCACATCGGTTTCGGCAAGGTGGCCACCGGGGCGCTGCTGGTGGCGGCGGGGCTGGCGGGGGTGGTGCTGTCGCGGGCGCTGTTCGGCCCCGCGCGGCTCCCGAACCTGCCGCAGTCGGAGCTTCTCGACGAGCTGGGCTACCGCTTCGTGGCCCTGGCCTTCGTGTTTCACACCCTGATGCTGCTGGCGGGAGCCGTGTGGGCCCAGGACGCCTGGGGTCGCTTCTGGGCCTGGTCGGCGCTGGAAACCTGGAGCGTGCATACCTGGTTGATGATGGCCCTCTTCCTGCATCTTCGCCCCCTGTTCCACCCGCCCGCCTGGGTGGGGGCGCTGCTGATCTGGGCGGTCTTCCTGGCGGCGTTTCTGGTCTTCTTCGGGGTGCCCTTCCTCTCCCGGGCGGCCCATCAAGGTATGGTCTGATGTCCCCTTCCCGCCCCCTAGGCTGGCTGGCCCTGGGATTGGCCGCCCTCTTCCTCTCCTCCCTGGGAGCCTTCTTCCTGGTGCTTTGCCGTCTGCCGGGCAGCGTCTCCTGCTCCGGGGCCGGTTTTTCCACCCTGCTGGTCTACCACGTCGATTTCGCCGTGCTGGTCTGGTTCCTGGCCATGGCCGGGGCCTTCCTGCAGGTGACGGGACCGTGCGGACCGCTGCAACGCCCCGCGCTGCTCCTGGCCTGGGCCGGCGCGGCCACGCTGCTGCTGGCCCCCGCCTGGGGGGAGAGCCGCCCCATCCTCTCCAACTACTTTCCCGTGCTGGAGAGCCCCCTCTTTCTGGCGGGACTGCTCCTGCTCGGGGGCTCCGCCCTGTTGATGAGCCTCGACCGTCTGCTTCAGGGCACCCGCCAAACCGGCGTTGCGGCCTCCTGCTGGGCCATTCTCTCCGCCCTGGCGGCCTTTGCCGTCAGCAGCGCCCGCACCCCGTGGCCCGCCGATCCCCTGGCCGCCTTCGAAAGCCTTTTCTGGGCGGGGGGCCACCTGTTGCAAAACGCCCACGTCCTGCTCCTGGGCTCCCTCTGGCTCTGGCTGCAACAGCGGCAACAGCCCGCTTTCCGGCCTCCCGCCGCTTTGGACGGCCTCTTCGTCCTGGCCACGCTGCCCTCTCTGGCCGGCGTGCTGCTCAGTCTGCAAAGCGACGCCTTATTCACGCCGCTGATGCGTTGGACAAGTTGGTGGGTTGTACCGGGAATTTGTGGAATTCTCCTGATACAATGGCGAAATGGGGCGCGACCGGAGATCCATCTCGCCCTCTCCCTGCTGTTGATGGGGCTGGGGCTGGCTCTGGGCAGCGTGGTGGTGGAGCAGACCCTGCTGGTTCCCGCCCACTACCACGGCACGGTGGGGGCCGTCACCCTCGGTTACATGGGGCTGGTGCATCACCTGCTGGAAAGCGCCGAGGCGACGGCGGGTCGTTGGCGGCGGTGGCAGCCGCCGCTCTTCGCCCTGGGGGTCGCCCTGCTGGTGGCGGGGCTGGCGGTGGCGGGTTTCGCCGGTCTGCCGCGTAAGACTCCCGGTGTGGAACACCCCTGGGAGGGGGCCGCCACCCTGGGCATGGGGCTTGCGGCAGCCGGCGGATTGCTCTTCATCCTGGCCAGCCTGCTCTTCGTTCTGCAAAATCTGCCCCGCTGGTGGCAACTTCAGGAAGGCCGCAAATCGGGGCTGCTGGCCTTGACCGGTCTGCTCCTGCTGGCCATCGCGGGTGGCATCGAGGTCTGGCCGAACCGGGCGCCCGTGGCACCGGCGGTCCCGCCGGCTGCCGAGGGGTTGGCGTCGGCCAAACCGCTGACCGGGTTGGAACGCCGTTTTCAGGAAGGGGTGGTGATGCTGCATGCCAAACAGTACGAGCATGCCCTGACCGCCTTCCATCAGGTGTTGAAAGAGGCTCCGCAACTGCCCGAAGCCCACCTCAACATGGGATACGCCCTGTTGGGGCTGGGACGGGCCAAGGCGGCCCGGGACTTCTTCCTCAGCGCCATCGATCTGCGGCCTGCCCAGGCCAACGCCTACTTCGGACTGGCCGAGGCCCTGGAGGCCATGGGTGCGTTGCGCGAAGCCCTGGGGGCCATGCGGGCCTTCGTCCATCTGACCCGGGGAGACGATCCCTTCCTGCCCAGGGCTCGGGCCGCGCTGTGGGAGTGGGAGGCCCGGATCAAGGGGATCGACGTGCCGACGCCCAAGCCGTGAGCTTCCCGTTTTTCAGCCGTCACCCCGAGGTTCGATGCGTATGACCATTCGGAAAATCCACCTCAAGTTTACCCTGCTCTTTTCCATTCTGCTGTTGATCGTTCTCGTCGGCATCGGTACCGTGGCCTTTCAGGTGACCGAAAAAGCGGTGGTGGAAAACGCCCTCCAGTCGATGCGCAACCGTCTGGACGAACGCATCCACATGGTGGAACTCTTCCAGTCCCTGGCCACCAACAGCTTGCGCATGACCCTGGAAAACGACATCTTCAGCCACTATTTCCAACTGCCGGAAACGATCCGGGGCAATCGGCGGGACGAAAAGGGGGTCATGCAGTTCAGTCTCGAACAGATGGATACCCTGCACCGTATCGATGCCTGGATTCGCAGCGTTCAGGAGCAGTATCCCGTGGTCGAAAGCTGCCTCATCGATCGCACGGGGCAGGAGCATCTGCGTTTGACCAAAGGGGTGGCGGCTCCGGTGGAGGATTTTTCCGCTACCGAAAACCAGAGTACGTTTTTTGCGCCCACCTTCCAGTTGGGCAAGGGGGGGGTATTCATCAGCGACCCGTACATCTCTCCGGATGCGGAGGAGTGGGTCTTCGCCTTCTCGTCGCCGGTGGTTCTGCCGGAGGGCGACAAGCCGGCCTTTCTCCATTTCGAGATTCCTCTTTCCCACTTTCAGGAAATCGTCCTGGAGCGGAGCAAGTCAACGGAGGAGGATGAAAACGGCAGTCGTCATCGTGGCCGGTTGGTGATTGTGGATGATCGAGGTCTGGTGGTGGCCGATTCCGAACGGGAGATCGATCTGCGTCGCAAGTCTTCCGGAAACGAGCCGCATGCCCATGGGGACGAGAAGGAGTCCCTGCGGGATTATCTCTCTCCCGTGACGAGGGTTTACGCGGCGGAGGGCTTTCGCACGCTGATCGCCCGCCGGACCATGGAGAGTTCCGGTTGGGGCCATTTCAAGGAGGGGGGCAACTCCTACTATGTGGTTTTTGGTCGCTTGCCCATCGGCAACTGGACCGTCATGGAGATCAAGTCCTACGACCAGTTGCTGGACGGCATCGCTTCGCTCAACACCATACGCAACGTGCTGGCGGGTAACGGGCTGATCATTCTGGTGCTGGCGGTGATGACCATCTGGTGGTTGTCGCAGCGTCTGACGCGCCCCATCAAGGAGATCTCTCTGGCCATGGCCCACATCGAAGAGGGCAACTGGTCCCAGCGGGTTCCGGTCGCCACAGAGGATGAACTGGGGCAGATGGCGCGCGTTTTCAACAAGATGACCCGGTATCTCTCCGAGACCCGGGTGCGGCTGCAACATGAGCGGAACAAGCTGACCACCATCATTCACAGTGCCCGGGAGGGAATCGTGGTGACCGATGCACAGGGACACATCGCCTTGGTGAATCCTTCCACGGAAAGGTTGCTGCAGAAGGTGGCCAATCAGATTGCCAGTGAGGGTTTTCTCAATCTGGTGGATGACCCGGAGTACATACGGGCTTTTCTGCAGCGTAAGGGGAAGGACATGCCCGGCACCCTGGTTTACAAGGGCAAGGTGTTGCAATTTCATGCTTCGGTGATCGAGGAGGATGGGGAGACCATCGGCACGGCGGCGCTGATTCGGGACATCACCGAGGAGAAGCGGCTGGAGGAGCAATTGCGCAGTCTCTCGTTCCGGGATGCGCTGACCGGGTTGTACAACCGGCGCTTTCTGGAGGAGACCATCAACACGGAGTATGAGCGGGCCAGCCGGTATGATTTGGGCTTATCGGTGCTCTTTTTCGATGTGGACCACTTCAAGAAGTTCAACGACACCCATGGTCACGATATGGGCGACCGGGTGTTGCAGGAGTTGAGCCGGGTGGCGATGGAGTCGTTCCGGGATGTGGATTTTTGCTGTCGGTACGGGGGTGAGGAGTTCTGCATCATTCTGCCCAGCACGATGCGTGAGGGGGCGGGGATTGCGGCGGAGAGGTTCCGCGAGCAGGTGGAGCGGACTCTGGTGGAGGGGTTGCATGTCACGGTGAGTATTGGTGCGGTGTCGTATCCGCAGGTGGCGGTGCCTTCGGCGGAACAGATGATCAAGCTGGCGGATCGGGCGTTGTACGAGTGCAAGCGGGGAGGGCGCAATCAGGTGAGGCATTATACGGGGGAGGGGGAGGAGGGTGGCAAGTGATACGGGGGTCCGGGGGGGATTATCCCCCCCGGCGGGGTTCGGGGCGGCGCCC
>JADGAQ010000063.1 GCA_015231925.1 Magnetococcales bacterium | reverse complement strand
GGGGGTTCGGGGGGGATTATCCCCCCCGACGGGTCCAGGGCAGAGCCCTGGGACTCTTCCTTTTGCTGTTGACGTTCAACCCCAAGGGGTCCAGGGGGTACCCCTGGGACTTTTCCTTTCGCCGTTGACACGATCATGCCGCGCTGTCCAGGGGCCTGAATAGTTCTCGATCTCTTCAGTAGGAGGCGCGTACCTGCTTTTTGCGCCAGGCGTCCAGAACCTCGCGTCCGTAGAAGTCCACGGAGCGGTAGCGACCGTCGTGGCACTGACGGCATTGAATGCCGGAACTGGCCCAGCGGCTGACGAAGCCCAGACTGCCGGAGCAGGTGTCCAGGCTGCAACGGATTTCGCCACAGGAGCTGCACTGATAGATGCGCACCGGGCGTCCGCCGCAAGAGGGACATTTGATGGAGTTGAGCGTGTTGTCCATGGGGTCGTTCCAATCCATGTCGCGGCGCGGGTGATCTGCGAGCCGGAGTCCGTCCTGGACTCACTTGAACAAGGGGCTCTCTCTATAAAGAAAGGCGGTCAGCCCTGTCAAGCGGATTCGTCGGACGGATGGCCACCCGGGCCAGTTGTTGATTGGGGGCGCGGACCTCTCCCCCGTCATCAGTCCGGGTATGCAATAAAGATTCCGAAAGGGCGAAAGGGCGGAAAGGGGCTCGTTTCGACGCTGGATGGGGTGAAAGGGGCAGATTTTGCCGGTCACTCTTTGCCGCTTGAGGCTCCGGGTACCGGTAAGAGGATCTCCACTTCCGTGCCGAGGTTGCGCCCTGCCAGGGGACTGGAATAGCGGATGCGCCCACGATGGGCTTCCACGATCTCCTGCACGATGGACAAGCCCAGCCCGGTGCCTTTTCCGGGGGCTTTGGAGGTGTAGAAGGGTTGTCCCAGTTTGGGCAGAACCTCATCGGGAATGCCCGGTCCGTTATCCTGCACCTGCAGTCGGTACCAGGTATCCTCCCGATGGGCGGAAACCGTGATGCGGGGACTCTCCCCGGCGGGCGGGGCCTCTTCGAGGGCATCGAGGCTGTTCTGCAGCAGGTTGGTGAAGACCTGGGTCAACTGTTGCAAATCGCCATCCACCATCCACTCCGTCGGGAGATCCACAAAGAGGGGCGGCAGGCGTTTGAGACGGTGGGAGAGCAGAAGTTGAGCCTCTTCCACGGCACGAACCAGGGGAACGCGCTGCCACTTCTCATGGGGGGAGTGGCGGGCAAAGCCCTTCAACCCGTCCACCAGACGACTGATGCGTCGGCTGCCCTCTTCCATGTGATCCAGAATGCCGGGCAGATGCCGCAGCAGTTCGGCGGAATCCGGGGCGTCGGACAGATTATCCGGAACGCGGGAGAGTATCTCGCGCAGATAGAGCAGATTGCCGTGGATGAAGGTATTGGGATTGTTGATCTCGTGGGCGATGCCGGCGGAAAAGGTGCCCAGGGTGACCAGCCGGTCGGCGTGGAGCAACTGACGGGTGCGCTCCTCGACCAGACGCTCCAGGGATTCGGCATGTTCCTGCAAGGCCATTTCGGCCTGTTTGTGGGTGGTGATGTCCCGGCCAACTTCCACCACGCCCATGGGATTGCCTTTGGCGTCGGGCAGAGGCACCAGAAGGGTTTCCAGATGGCGCACGGCGGAAGGTCCGCCGGGCAGAGTGGTTTCGGCCACCACCAGATGTTCTTCCCGGAGAACCTGCTGCCGGGCCTGGCGAAAATGGAGTGCCAGCTCCTCCGTCCAGAGTTCGGCTTCCGTGCGACCGATGACCATCTCCCGGGGCAGGGCCAGCAGCGAGGCATAGGCTTGATTGGCCTCCAGACACCGCCCGGAGAGGTCTTTGAAGCAGACGCCGTCGGGAATGGTCTGGATCAGGGTTTCCAGACGCCGGCTGGCCTCCCGGTAGTGGGCGGTGGATTGCCGGGCCTGTTCTTCGGCGCGTTGCCGTTCCGACACTTCGTGTCGCAACATTTCCCGTGAAACGGTGACCTGGCGCAGATTATCGGCCATGCGGTCCAGGGCGCTGCCCAGATCGCCGATCTCGTCCCGGTTATCCAGGGGGATGCGGTGTTCCAGATCGCCTGCGCCCATGATCCTGGCGCTCTCCTGCAACAGGGCCAGGGGAGAGAGGATCCGGCGTTTCAATCCCGAAAAGAGGCCCAGGGTGATTAGGGTGAGCAAAAAGACCACACCCACCACCATCCATTGGGCCCGGCGTTGCAGGGTGTCGCCCATGGCCAGGTTTTGCTGACGCAGTCGGATCGACTCGGACATCATGGCCTGGGTGCGGGCCAGGATTTGTCCCACCAGACGGTTTTCCATCTCCTCCCGTAGCGCTTGTTCCTCGTCGCCGCCGGTTCCGGGTTCTTCGGAGAGCTTCCATAACTGGGAGAAGAGGGGTTGCAGATGCTGGTGATTGTCGCGCAACCGGGTCAGGGCGGGGCGAAACTCCGGGAAATGGATGCCCTGGTCCAATAGAGCGAGAATACTTTCCGATTTGGCCAGCCACTGGTGTCGGGCCCGGGTTTCGCGAAAGCGCAGATACTCCAGAAAAAGTATGTTGAGCTCCGAAACCCCCTGGTTGATACCGGCGGCCAGTTGTTCGATGCGCATGTGGCGCGTATTGCTCGCGGCGGATTGATAGAAGATGAGACCCACCGTGGGCCACAGCACCATGAGGATCAGAGTTCCCAGGCGAATGGTTTCGCGAATGCGCATGGCCTTGGCTTTCAGTGGATCAAGGTAACCGCGTCGGGTTTCAGGGCATCGAGAAAGCGGTGATCGATAAAGGCCATGAAGTTGGGCATGCGTTGCGGCCCGCCCAGCTTCTGGCGCATGCTCCAGCGCACCACATCTTCCAGTTGCACCACCAGCTCCTGGTCGAGAAGCAGACCGTATTCGGCCCGATGCCAGGGAGTTGGTTGAGATTCCTGCCATTTCCCGCCGGAAAGAAGCGACTCCTCCGCCTTCAACAGCCCCCTCATCAAGACGGAAACGTCCTGACTCCGGGCCTCCAGGCGGGAAGCCAGCCCCACGAGGTTCAACAGGTTGGCCCAAAGTTCCGGTGCGTCGAAGACCACGGTTTCGCTGGACGGAGGGGTGCGGCTGCTTCGCAGAAAGGGCTCCCTGGCGCAATAGGCATCGATCTCTCCGGCCATCAGGGCCGCAGGCAGGTGGGCAGGTGAATCGTAGTAGCGCAGACGCACCCGGGAGGGGGGAATGCGCAGGTTGACCAGGAAATTGTAGAGGAAGTAGTGCATGGAAGAGTCTCTGGTCAGACCGATGAGGTGGCCTTGAAGATCCTCGGGAGTGTGGATCCCGGCTTCCGGATTGGCCAGAATGCGGTAAAGACCGTGAAACTTGGCCGTGGTGGCCAGAATGCGCAGGCTGGCGTGGTCCGCAGCTTCCAGGGCCAGGGGCACCAGCCCGACAACACCGAGGTCCAACTCCCCGCCGATCAGGGCGTCAAACAGGTGTCGTCCCGTCAGATAGGGTTGGATGACCAGGTTGATTCCCTCCTTTTTGAGGAATCCCCGGCTGTGGGCCTCCAGGATGAAGCCGTTGAGAATGGGAACCACCCCCAGGATCAGGGGGCGAGCGGGGGGAGGCTGAAGTTTGGCGGGATGGTACCACCAGACCAGCAGTATCGCGGCAAGGATCAGGGCGAGCAGCCGTTTCATGAATCGTCCTTCGATTCCAGTTTCTCCTTCAGCTGGACCATCTCCCGGTTCAGGGCGCGGATGCGGCCCGACATCTGCCGCAAAATGCCCAGAACCAGGCTGGGATCTTCCTGGATGCGTCGCAGAAAGCCCTTGCGGTCGATGGTCAGCACCCGTGATTCTTCCAGAGCGCGTACCGTGGCGGATCGGGGCATGTCGTCGAAGCAGGCCATTTCGCCGAAGACTTCGTCTCCCCCGCCTTTTTCCAGGATGGCCACCCGGTGGGGGTGCCCCTCCTCCGATTCCACCACCACTTCGACCCGACCGGTGAGGATGATGAAAAAGGCTTCGGCCCGATCTCCCTGGTGGACGATGGTCTCGCCCGGAGCGTAACTTCTTCCCAACTCGGCATGCAACTTTTGAAAGAGCATCGCAGCAACCTCTTCGGCGCAAAAGGGCTCAAGTTTCTTCCCGCAAAGCCGATCCATTGCGGTGAGGGCAGAGTGGATTCACATCGCCCGGGGGATAGGCATCCTTCATACACGGGAGCGTAAACATCATGGATGACAAGGACAAGGTCAAGGAGCAGTTCAGCCTGGAATGTGCCTTGGAACGATACGAGGCGTTGGTCAGACAGTTGATCCAACATTCCGGGCGCATCGAGCGCCAGTTTTTCGAACTGGTCCCCCCGCAGGAGCGGGAAGTCCAGCAGCGGCGCTGGCTGCACTGACGATCCATCTTTTTGCTGATTCATGCCCCATTCTGGCATGCCCGGGACGGCAAGTCTCCCGACGTCCCGGGAATTTTTCCCCTCGGCAGTGCAATCAGTCTCTTTAATCAATTTATAGTATTTTTTTGTTGCATTCCTCCGGCATTGCGCTATTCTAGCTCCCAGACGCCGAGTGGGACATCGATCAAGGGCGTTGGTCGGTGTCCGGGTTTGTAACACGAATGGCGTCAGTGGCGTTAGTGGCGTTAAAGGGATTTACGGCTGGCACAGGGGGCGAATGAAAATGGACACGATCAAACAGGGCGGCGGCGTAGTAGATGTATCCAACAGTTATATGTTGCTGGGTGTGCGCAACGGGAAGTCGGCGATTCCCGGTGATGCACCGACGATGGTGATCAATGGTTCGAACGGCTACATGCCTGTGGCGACCGATCTCCAGGCTGCGAAAGAGCAGCTCGATTTGGCACAGTGGGACCGGATTTTCTTTGACTTCTGATGTTGGAATGGTGCAGAGAAAACCGAACCCCGCCGTGAGGCGGGGTTTTTTTTTCCGCACTTGCCTGGTTGGGAGATCCTGTCGCACAATCCGGAGCGAAAGCCCACCTTTGCTCGATATCGGGAACTGCCATGAAGATCCTCATCGCTGACGATCATCCCCTGTTTCGGTCTGCCTTGAAAGGTATTCTGGAAGGCATGGCTCCCGAGGTGGAGGTGATCGAATCCGTCGATTTCCCCACGGTTCTCCGAGAGGTGGAAACACGGAACGGGGAGGTCGATCTGGTGCTGCTGGATCTGGCCATGCCGGGTATGGATGGTTTTCTGGCCATAGAGCTTCTGGGGGACCGCCATCCGGCCCTGCCGGTGGTTGTCCTGTCCGCCTCGGAGAATCCCCACGACATGCGCCGCGCCATGGATTTGGGGGTATTGGGCTACCTTCCCAAAACCCTGCCCCCGGAGGTGCTGATGGGGGAGATCCAACGGGCCCTTTCCGGGGAGAGCCTCATTCCGGAGGCCTTGCAACAGGGGCTTGACGAGGAGGAGTTGCTGGCCGGACAAGCCCTGACCCCGCGTCAGGTGGATGTGCTGCGGCTGATGCGCGACGGCAAGTCGAACAAGGAGATCGCTCTGGTGTTGGGACTCTCCCCGGCCACGGTGAAGGTTCATGCGGCCAGCATCTTCAAGTCTCTGGACGTGCGTAACCGTACCCAGGCGGCCATGGTGGCGGAGCGCATGGGGTTGTTGTGAGGCGACTGAGGAGGCTATTCAAAATAACTTGTGCAGATTGCGCCGGATTTTGGTTCACCTGCAAGGCGCGAGAAGGGGCGCATATGTCGATATGTAACCCTTCTCGCAACGCCGCAGGTGAGCCAAAAGACAAGCAAGATGTGCAAGTTATTTTGAATAGCCTCCTGACCCTTGAGGTGGGCGCATGATCACCCCCGAAGAACTTGAAGGCCTGTTGACCGATATCGAATCGGACCGGGTCGAACGCACTGTTTCCACCCAGGATACCGACAAGTTCGGCCAGGCGATCTGTGCTTTTGCCAACGATTATCCGAAACACGACAAACCGGGATACCTCATCGTCGGTGTTCGTGACGATGGGACCTTGGCTGGTTCAAGAATTACCGATGCCATTCTGCAAAACCTGTCCGCCATCCGCTCTGACGGCAATGTCCGACCGCCACCGGCCCTGGTGGTGGAAAAATTCACCCTGAAAGGTGGGGAGGTTGCTGTTGTCGAGGTGCAGCCCTCGTTTGTTCCTCCGGTCAACTACAAAGGCAGAGTCTACATTCGGGTTGGTCCCCTCGAAAGGCCATTGCCAACGAACAGGAGGAGCGTCACCTTTCCGAAAAACGTTCCTGGCTGATGGCCACTTCCGATATTCATCCGGTGTCGGGCGCCAAAGTGGCGGATATGAGCTTGCGTCTGTTCGAGGAGTACCGGGTCATTTCCCTCTCTCCGGAGACGGTTGCGGCCAATCACCGCACCACGGAAGAGGCCCTGGCTGCATTGCGCTGTTTCGATCTGAGGTTTCACCTGCCGACGGTGGCCGGCATTCTCCTCTTCGGAATCAATCCCCGTTTTTTCCTGCCGGGGGCCTATGTTCAGTTCCTGAAATTTCCCAATACCACCATGACCGAGTCACCCAATGATCAGTTGGAGATTTCGGGAGATCTTCGCACCGTACTGGAGACGGCAAAGGGGAAGGTGATCATCTGGAATCGCGTCGATATGAGACGCGGAGAGGGTTTTCAGGATCGGTTGCTGCCCGACTATCCGGAGTGGGCGCTGCGGGAACTCCTTCATAATGCGGTCATGCACCGGGACTATCTCTCCACCAGCCCGATCCGTTTTTACTGGTATTCGGATCGCATCGAGATCCAAAGTCCCGGTGGACTATTCGGCAATGTGACCCGGGAGACCTTGACCCGCCGCAACAGTTATCGCAATCCCGCTTTGGCGGAGGCCATGAAGACCATGGGCTACGTCAATAAATTTGGTTCCGGTATCCAGTCGGCTGAAACTTTGCTGAAAGAGAACGGTAACCCTCCCCTGGAATTCGATATCGATGATGGGATTTTCGGAGTTACCATTCGGAGTCGGTCATAATGAGATCTATCGCATTTTTTAATAACAAAGGCGGGGTAGGAAAAACATCAATTGTTTATCACTTGGCCTGGATGTTTGCTGAACGGGGTATCCCGGTCCTGGTGGCCGACCTGGATCCTCAATCCAATCTGAGTTCGATGTTGTTGGATGATGATCGTCTGGATGAATTGTGGAATAACAAGGGAAACCAGACCGTTTATCACAGCCTGTTGCCGTTGATTAATCGAACCGGTGATCTTACCCCGCCCCATGTGGAAATGGTGGTGCCGAGCCGGCTGGGATTGCTGGTGGGAAATTTGGCCCTGTCAGGTTTCGAGGATCTCCTTTCCGAGAACTGGCCGAAGTGCCTGGATAACAAGGAAGACGCCTTTCGAGTGATCAGTGCGTTTCACCGACTGGTGTATTTTGGCGCGGAACAGATGTCGGCACAACTGGTGCTGATCGATGTCGGTCCAAATCTGGGAGCCATCAATCGGGCGGCGCTGATTGCAGCACAGGAGGTGGTGGTGCCACTGGCGCCGGACCTTTTTTCGCTTCAGGGACTGCGCAATCTGGGGCCGACTTTACGCGAGTGGCGCAAGGGATGGACGAAACGCCTTCCGGAGTGGCCGACGAGTCTGGCCATACCCAAGCCGGAGGGCAGGATGGAGCCTCTGGGCTATGTGGTCATGTGCAGCACGCCGTTCGGGAAAATCGTCCCGTCAAGGCCTATCAACGGTGGCTGGAGCGCATTCCGGAGGTCTACAGGGTCTCAGTTCTGGGAACTAAGCCGAATAAGTCGGTCTCGGTGGAGGAGGATCCGTTTCGCCTGGCCCTGCTGAAACACTATCGCAGCCTGATGCCTCTGGCCATGGAGGCCCGCAAGCCCATGTTTTTTCTCAGGCCGGCGGATGGGGCCATCGGCGCCCATGTGGAGGCGGTCCGGGCCTGTCATGATGATTTCCGCGACCTCTCTCAACGGATTTTGCCAGGCTGAACCGTCTTGTCCCCCTGCACCTTCCGCAGCAGGGCGCGCAGGGCTTCCGGGGGTACGGGTTTGCTCAGGCGATGGACCTGCTCCGCCAGGGGGTCGTTGGGCAGGTTCCAGGCATCCCTTCCGGTAAAGATGGCCCAGTTGCCCTTTCCCCTCTCCCTCAAATGACGCAGCAGTTGCCAGCCGTCGATGCCCGGTCCGAGATTGAGATCGGAAAGAACCAGATCGTAGGGTTCTCCCCGGTTTTCCACCCGCAGGAGCGCCTCTTCGGCGGAGAGAGCCCCCTCCACCTGACACCCCCACAAGCGCAGCAATCCTTCCAGGGCGTGAAGAATGGAAGGCTCGTCATCTACGATCAGGACCGACAGGTCGAAATGGTTCGGGCCGGTGGTCTCCGCCTCGGAACCGTTTCGGGCGCGTGCCGCCAGGGGGAGTTCCAGACCGAGGAAGTGCAGTCGGCCTGCGGTGGGTATGTCCGTCAGGCGGGCGCCCATGGCCGAAGCCAGAGCCGGCAACAGTCGGGCGAGCAGCTTGCGGAACGCCCCGGTCGGGCCGGAAGGTGCCTCCCCGCCAGGCTGATACCAGAGGCCCAGTCGGACCCGTGCCTGATGGCGTCTGGCGCCGAGCAGACCTTCCGACGGGTGGGTGTGATGCCAAAGCGTCACCAGGAAGAGTTCCAACAAACGGGGGTCGGTTTGCACCATCAGCGGGGAGGTGACGTGCCGCAGTCCGGGAGAGGCGCCGAGTCGCCGCAGAACGCCGGCCATCACCTCCTGCACCGGAAGGAGGCGGGGCAGGACTTGCAAAGTCGTGGCTTCCGACTTGGCCATGGTGATGAGCGCTTCCACCATCCAGGCCAGTTCGGCGAGGGCGCTTTGAGCCGCCAGGGTGCGCTGTCGCTCCCGTTCGGAAGGGGCCGTTCGCTCCATTTGAGCCAGAAGAAGGCCCAGGGCCGACAGGGGTTGGGCCAGGTCGTGACCGGTGGCGCCCAGGAGGGGCAGGAGTTCCGCCGTGTCGGTCGGGGGCGTGCGGGCCGGGGTGAACGCCGCTTGAGGCGGTGATGGAGCGCCTTCCTCCCGGTGCCGGGCCAGCCAGAGACTCCTGGAGAGTGTGATGCTGCCCTCTTGCACATAGAGATCCAACTCCGGAGCCATTTCCGGGTCGGGGGGCCGGTTCTCGCCGGCGAATTCCAACATCACCGCTCCCCAGGCCTGTTCCTGAGTCAGCAGGGGAGCAATCCACAAACCGGTCGGCAGGTGAGAGCGGAAGTAGGGCAGATCCTCCACCGGCGTGGTCCGATAATCCCATGGCGTCGACCCCCGCCAGACCCGGCCTTTGGCCAGAACGTCCAGCATGGGTTTGGTCGGCAGCAGGGGATTGCCCAGCAGGAGGGCATCCAGGGGCAGGTCGAATTGCCGCAGGCCTTCCCTGCGGGAGTACTCCGCCACGATTCGGGGCTTGCTGGAGAACTGAAAGACCAGGAGGCCGCGTTTGGCCCGACTCCTCTCCAGCAGGTGTTGCAAAAAGAGGGCTTCCACCTCTGCGGTAAGAATGTTTCGGGAGAGTTCCCGACAGGCGACGAGGGTTTCCAGGGTGGGTTGGTCCGCTCTGGTCTCGGGTGACGGGGCCAGGGAGGAGAGTTCGGGATAACGACGGCGGAGATCGGCTGCCTTGCTGCGCATGCCGAGGGATTTGTAGGCGGAACAGGCCTGGTCCAGCAGGATGGTGGCCGATTCGGAAGGCCCTTCCTGGCGGTGAAACCGCCCGGCCAGCTCCAGGGCCAGGGCCTGTTCCAGGGGAAAATGGTGGATGCGGGCCAGGTGAATGGCGATTTGGTGGTGTTCCATGGCCTGACGGCTCCGCCGGTGCAGTCGGCAGTGCAGCGCCATGGCCAGATGGTAGCGGTGGGCGAAGGTTTGGGGAAAGAGATCCGCCCATCGCCGCAGTTGCCCGATTCCTCTGTGGAGCTTGGTGGACAGATTGGGGATCATGCCGGGTCCACAATGGTCCAGAAGGGTGGCCCGGGCCAGGGTGGCCCAAAAGCAGACCACTCCCTGCAGCAGGGGGTGGGTACCGCGAAGCACCGGTTCCAGACGGTCGGCGGCATGGAGCGCCTGGGGCAGGTCTTCCCTCAGCAGGGCGTTCAACAGCCGGAGGCTTTCCAGCCAGATGGCCGGACCGGGCCAGAGAGGGAGCCCGGTTTCACGGAGAAGGGTGTCGTCCGACTCCGCCGGGGTGAGGTCTGTTCCTTGCCGCCAGTTGGCGTGGGTCTCCAGCAGATGGTTGAGGGATTCGGCAACGAGCGGCTCCGGGCAGGAAGGGAGAAAGGCCCGGATCCGCAGGGCCACAAGGTCGTCACCGCCATCGCCGAAAAGGCTGCCGGCCATCTCCAGAAGCAGGGCCTGTGCCAGGAGTTCCCCATCTTCCGTCTTCTCTGCAGCCTCCGCCATCTCTCGGGCGGAGCGTTTCAAATCGTTCCAGGAACTCACCCACGGGTCGAGCCACCAACTGCAAACGGCCTTGTGTTCCCGGGAAGTGGCGCCGCTCAACTCGCCCAGCATGTTGCGCAGACGCTGCAGCAGGGTTTTGCCCCGGCCTGCCAGAAGCCGGCTGCTCAAAGCGGCGGTGATGCAGCAGGCCATGGGATGGGGAGACCGGCGTGTCGACCCGCGACGCAGAAGGTGTCCGGCCAGAGCGGCGGGGGCGGGAGCCAGATGGGGATGACGCCAGAAGAAACGGAACAGGTGGGTGGAAAGACTTTGTTGCCAGGGGGAATCCTCCGTGGCAATCCGGTGCCCCGGAGCGCGGGGATCGAGCAAGGCCAGCAACTCCTGCCAGGTGCTGTCCAACCTGGAGTGGACGCTGCGCTCCATACCCACCAGTTTCATGGCCTGATGCAGATGCATGGGGGCCTGTATTTCCCCGGCCAGCAGAAGGGCCATGTCGAGGGAGAAGGAGCCGGGACGTTCCCGGAAGGCGATGCGTCTTCCCAGGGCGCGCGCCAGATCGGCGGCCCGGAGGGGTATCACGCCTTCCCGGCAGGATTGGGCGCAGACCGCCACCACAGCCGTCAACAATCCCGCTTCCGCCTCCTCGCTCAGAGGCAGCAGCAGGGTCAAGGCTCGTTCCAGATCGTCCAGGGCGGCCAGTGGTCCCCGTTGGCGCAGTGCATTTCGCGCGGATTGCAAGAGGATGGCCACCTCCTCTTCGGGAGTCGGGGTGACGGTCACCGGCACCAGACGGGTCAGAGACAGGGCAAGGTGCAGATTGAAGTCGGGTTGGGCCTCATGGGGCCAGAGACGGTAGCTCTCGTCCAAGGGCACCACAACCCGTTGCGCCAGCAGCGGTATCAGTTGATCGGCAAGCGGGTTGCCCGTTCCGGCCAGCAGAACGACGTCATGCAGGGAGAAGGCGTCCCCCAGGCTTCTCAAACGCTGTGGAAGGCTTTGTGCGGCTGCGGACGGCGGGGTACCCTCTTCCTCAGGGACAGGCAGGTTGAAACGGGCTCGGGGTTTGAGTCGCCGCTGCCAGACGGGATGATCGTTCCGGGTACACACCAGCAGGATGACCGGGGGCAACGAGGGATTGTCCAGGGCGTAGCGCAGCGTTTCGATGGCCGCCAGATCCGCGACTTCCGCGCGGGGTATCCACACCAGGCGCGGGGGGTGGTGCGAGAAGAACCACGTCGCCAGTTCGGAGAAGGCCGCCAGGCTTCGGCTGTAGCCCGGCAGGGCGGAGGAAGGGGAATCGCTCAGGCCCCAGGCCGAGAAGACATCGCCGTAACGGGATACCGGTTCGGGGGGTCGCCGGGTCTCTTCCGGGAGTCCCGGGAGAGGCCGCAGGGCCTCCCGGGCCAGAGCGATCAGGGCTGACCAGGGCGGTTGTCGCGGTCCTCTGGAAAAGGGCAGCACGAAGACCTGCTGGCCGCTGTGACGAATATCGGCGGCTAAGGTTTCGATGTCGTCCACCTGCTCGGCTCCGAGGGTGCCTTGCACCAGCAGGGTGGTTACTTTTAGAGGGGTGTCGGGGCGGGTCTGCCGTTCCAGAAAGAGGGCCAGCGGCGAGCGGTTGCGGAAATATGGCGGAGGAGGGGAAATCTCTCCCCGGTCGAGGGCGGCGGCGAGGGCCTGTGCCGAAGCCCAGCGGTCCCGGGGATGACGGGCGAGGAGTCCCTGAATCAGGCCGGCCACGCTGGGCGAAATCTGCCAGTTGCAGACCAGTTCCGCTGCGGTGATGCCCGGTGGTGGCGGAGCCTGACCCGAGGCCAGAAAACAGAAACAGGCTCCCAGTCCGTAAAGATCGGCGCGGCTGTCCACCCAGCCGGAGGCCTGGCGCGATTGCTCCGGCGCGGTGAACAGTCGCAAGGGGGAGGAGTCGGGCAGGGGGTTTAAGCCGGGGGGCTCCGCGGGCAGCTCGCAGGCCCGGCTGAAACCGCACAGCAGGAACTCCGGATGTTCGGGATCCAGCAGCAGGTGGGAGCAATCGATACGCCCGTGGTGCAGCCCGAGACCGTGGATGCGCTCCAGCGTGGTCAGACCCTGGCGTAGCCAGGTGTAGAGGTCGGCTTCGTCGAGGGCTTTCGGCGGCAGTCTGTCGAGCGGCAGGGACTGAGTCAGCGCCGGAAACACCAGCCAGGGTTCGCCATGCCATTCGACCCGATCGAGAAGTTCGACCACACCGGAACCCGCCACCCGCTGCAACAGGCGGGCTTCCCGTTGCAGCCACGCTTGACCCCATGCCGCATTGTGATGCAACAATCCCTTTAGTAGAACCGGTTTCCGGTCCGCCTGACGCATCCCGGACCAGAAACGATGGTTTGCGGTTTGCAAGCAGATGTCGAGGAGATGATAGCCGGGCAGTTCCATGGCATTCCGGAAGGGACAGGGGTGTAGGGTTCGAGGGTGTCAGAATTGAACGGAGCTGACAAGATGTTCCGTGAGGGGGATATTTCGTGGATGTGATGTTGAGTGGCGTGGTCAAAGGGTACCCGGAGGGAGGGGTCTGGCGGGAGGTTCTGCGCGGGGTGGAGCTGATGTTGCCTTCCGCTTCGCTTACGGCGCTGGTGGGACCAAGCGGTTCGGGTAAAACCACCCTGTTGAATCTGATCGCGGGCATCGACCGGCCCGAGGGGGGCTCCATCCGGATTGGCGGGGTGGAGTTGACCCGCCTTTCGGAGGACGAACGCACCCGATTCCGGCGGCGCAACATGGGTTTCATCTTCCAGATGTACAATCTGATTCCCACGTTGACGGTGATGGAAAATCTGCTCTTCATGCCGCGTCTGAACCGGCAGCCGGAAAAGGAGTCACGCCTGCGGGTGGAAGAGATGCTGGAGCGTCTGGGACTGAAAGAGCGTCGTCAGGCCTTTCCGGACGCCCTTTCCGGGGGGGAGAGGCAGCGCGTGGCCCTGATTCGCGGTCTGGCCCATCAGCCGGGCCTGGTGCTGGCGGACGAGCCGACGGGCAATCTGGACCGGGGCAACGGCCGGGAGGTCATGCGCCTGCTGGTGGAGATGGTGAACAACCGCAAAGCGACGCTGATCCTGGTGACCCATGACCGGGAGATGGCAGCGTCGACCGGGGGAATTCACCGTCTGACGGACGGGGTTCTTCAGCCGGGGTTTGCCCCATGAAGGCCATGGCGCTCTGGGTCTGGCGGGGTGTGTGGGGGCACGGCTGGCAGAGTCTTCTCTCCCTGATGGGTGTGGCGGTGGGGGTGATGGGCATCGTCGCGGTCGAACTGGCGTCGCGGGGGGCCATGAGCGCCTTCGAGACGGCCAGCGCCGCCTTGTCGGGCGGGGTTTCCCAACAGGTGGTGGGGGTGGGGCGCGGTGTGGAGGAGGGGCTTTACCGCGCCATTCGACTCCATCTGGAAGGCGGTCGGGCGGCCCCCGTGGTGGAGGGGTGGTTGCGCGACGAGGCGGGACGGGAGTGGCGTATTCTGGGGGTGGATCCCCTGTCGGAAGGCCCCTTCCGGGGTGAGGGCTGGGCTATCGAGGCCGGACGCGCCTGGTGGCAGGAGGAAAATGCCGTCTGGATCACCCCGGAGACGGCCAGGCGGCGAAACGTGGCCATCGGCGGCGAACTGGCATTGGATACCCCCGAGGGACGCAAGACCCTCCGCATCGCAGGCCGGGTGATCCCCGGTCGGGCCATCGAGCGCGAGGGGTTGGCCGGTGTGCTGTTGATGGATATCGGCCTGGCCCAGGCGTTGTTGGTGATGCCGGGTTATCTGAGCCGCATCGATCTGGCGCCTCCGCCGGAGGTCGAGGAGGGGACCTGGCTGGAAGCCGTGCGCCGCTCTCTTCCCGAAGGGGTGCAACTCCTGGCTCCGGAAGCGCGCAACCGCATGCGAGAGGCCATGACCCGCTCCTTCCGCCTCAATCTGTCGGCACTGGGGGTGTTGTCGCTTGGCGTGGGCTGTTTTCTCATCTTCAACGCCTCCTATTTTTCCGTGGTGCGGCGTCGCGAGGAGTTGGGCCTGCTGCGCGCCCTGGGGGTGCGTCGTCGCCAGGTGATGGGGGCGCTGCTCGCCGAAGGCTTTCTCATCGGCGCGGGGGGTGGCGTGATCGGGGTGACGGCGGGCCTGCTGCTGTCGCCTTTTCTGCTGGAACGGATCAGTCGCACCGTCAACGATCTCTATTATCCGCTGCAGGTCTGGTCGGTGGGCCAGGATCTCCGGGTGGTGGTTGCCGGGTTGCTGCTGGGCATCGGGGTAACCCTGCTCGCCACCCTGCCGGCAGCCTGGCAGGCCGGTACGGTCTCACCACGCGCCGTGATGCAACGCTCCCTTCTGGAAGTGGGGCTGCACCGGCAACTCAATCGTTTTCTCGGCGCGGGCCTGATTCTGGGGGGCGGAGGCCTTTGGCTGGCCTGGCAACCCTGGTCCGGATTGGCCGGAGGCTTTGCCGGACTGTTTCTGCTGTTGAGTGGCGGAGCCTTGTTGACCGTGCCGGGGTGCGTCTTTTTGGCGCACCTGCTGGCTGCCGCCGGGCGTCGTTTCGGCTGGTGGCGGATGGCCATGGCCGCCGGGGCGGTGGCCCGATCCCCCAGCCGTACCGGGGTGGCTGCCGCCGCCCTGGCCGTGGCCTGTGCCGCCGCCCTGGGCATGGGGTTGATGATCCATGGATTCCGCACCTCCGTCTCCGACTGGCTGGCGCAAACCCTGACCTCCGATCTCTACGTGCGGGCCTCCGGCTCCGGTCCCGGCAGCGACCAGGCGATTCTCTCCGAGGCGTTGGGTCCGCTCATCGCCGCCTTGCCGGGGGTCGATTCCGTCGGTTATGGCCGACGCCTCAAGCTGGAAGGTGGCGATGCCCTGACCGAGTTGTTCGTTCTCGACATTCCGCCGCATCGCTTTCGTGGCTTTCGCTTTCTGGAAGGGGGAGACCCCGCTGATCTGTGGAAACGCTTTCAAGAGGGGCAGGAGGTGCTGCTTTCCGAGCCGATGGCCTTTCATCGCGGTTTGAAGGTGGGGGATACCATCCGCTTGCCCACTCTGCGGGGTGGTCACGACTTTCGAGTGGCGGGCATTCATGTCGATTACGGCTCCGACGCCGGGGTGGTGACCATGAGCCGGGCCACCTATTTGGCCCATTGGGCGGACCGTGGCGTGACCACGCTGGGGGTGGAGATCACCCGGGAAGCCTCCATCGAAGAGATGATGCTTCGGGTGGAGCAGGCCGCCGCCCCCGTGCAGCGGGTGAGCGTGCGTTCGGCGCGGGAATGGCGGGAGGCGTCCCTGGCGGTTTTCGATCGCACTTTTGCCGTGACGGCGCTGCTGCGAGGTTTGGCGGTGGGGGTGGCGATGTTGGGTGCGGTGGCTGCCTTCGGGGCGTTGCTGGTGGAGCGCCGGCGGGAGATGGCCCTGTTGCGGGCCCTGGGTATGACCGGCGGCGAGGTGGGCGCCCTGGTGCGATTGGAGGCCTTGGTGACCGGATTGTCCGCCGGTTTGGCAGCCATGCCGCTGGGATGGGGGGTGGCGCTGTTGCTGCTGGAGGTGATCAATAAACGTTCCTTCGGCTGGAGTGTCAGCGCCCATGCGGATGAGTGGTTTACCGTGCAGGCATTGTTGCTGACCCTGCCTGCGGCGTGGTTTTCCGCGGTGCTGGCCGGGAGGGGATTGAACCGGCAGCCCGCCGCCATCCTGGCCTCGGAGGGATAATGTCCGAACATTTTTGACTTTCAATATGTTATCTTTTAAATATCAAAAAAAGAAAATGTTCTATTTTTTGACTTTTCGTAACGATTCAGGCCCCTGCCCAGCGCGGCATGATCGTGTCAACGGCGAAAGGAAAAGTCCCAGGGGTGCCCCCTGGACCCCATGGAGTCGGAAGTCAACAGCAAAAGGAAAAGTCCCAGGGCGCTGCCCTGGACCCGCCGGGGGGGATAATCCCCCCCGGACCCCCGTAGAAATAAAATGGCTATGTCGCCAAACCATGTTGGTTTCGGTTATCCCCCTGAAAAGTCCCAGGGGTGCCCCCTGGACCCCATGGGGTTGAACGTCAACAGCGAAAGGAAAAGTCCCAGGGCGCTGCCCTGGACCCGCCGGGGGGGATAATCCCCCCCGGACCCCCGTAGAAATACAATGGAAAAGGAATAATATGGCTTCCGGCGGGATTCGGCTGAACCGGCGCAGAGTGTTGCAAAGCCTGCTGTTGGCAGGGGTGGGAGGGTGTGAGGTTCGGCAACCGGAAGAGGGGGCGGCTTCGCAGTTTCCCTCCGTTGCCGAACTGCTGCAATCCGACGCGGAGGGCTTTGAGCGCATCGATGCGGTTCCCGACCTGGTGTTTCCACGGGATCACGGACCGCACCCCAGCACCCGCCACGAATGGTGGTACCTGACAGCCACGCTGAAATCGGCGCAAGGGCGCATCTTTGGTGTGCAATGGAGCCAATTCCGCCTGGGATTGGCGCCGGGTACGGGGCAACGGTTCTCCCCCTGGGCTTCCCGACAGGCCTGGATGTGTCATGTGGCCATGGGTGAGGAGGGCGCGGGGTGGTTTCAGGCGGAACAGCGCCTGGCGCGGGAGGCGCTGGGCATCGCGGGTGGCCAGGCCGACCCACTCAGGGTTTGGATGGATGACTGGCAACTCGGTCGCACCGGGGGCAGCGACCGGGAGCCGGAGATGGCGCTGAGCTTCCGGACCCGGACCATGGGGGCTTCCCTGCAATGGGTTCCCTTGAAGCCTCTCGTTCTGCAGGGGGAGGGTGGGTACAGCCGCAAGGGGGATGATCCCGGCAACGCCAGTTGCTACTACTCGTTGCCCCGTTTGCAGGTGAGCGGAACCGTGATTCGGGGAGATGAAAGCGTTGCGGTCCAGGGTTTGGGTTGGTTTGATCGGGAATGGGGCAGCGGCGCTCTGGAGAGGGGCAGTGGCGGATGGGATTGGTTCGCCCTTCACCTGGAGGATGGACGTGAACTCATGTATTACCGCCTGCGTCGGGAGAACGGCTCCATCTCCCCCTGGAGTGCAGGGGTATTGATTGATCAGGAAGGCGGGGTGCGCTCCCTCTCCTCCGACAGGGTTAGTCTGACCCCCGGCCTAACCTGGAGCAGCCCCGAATCCGGGCGTCACTACCCGGTGGAATGGCGCTTCCTCTGTGAGGATCCACCGCTGGATCTGCTCCTGAAGGCCCGTTTTCCCAATCAGGAGCTGTTGTTCAAGCCCACCACATACTGGGAAGGCATGGTCACGGCGCAAAGTCGTGGGGGTGAGGAACCCCTTTACGGCGAGGGGTTCCTGGAGTTGGTCGGCTATCGACCGACGTGACGTTTCGAGAGGTTCGGCGGTCAGGGTTGGATCGGCGTATTGACTCTCCCTGAAAAGGTCGGGTTATTTGGGGAATAAAATAATATTTGTTTGAGGATTGCGATTTCTTTTTGGTAGAAATCCCCATTGTTCAAGTTTCTGGAAAGCATATATACCATTCTTTGTCGGTCGTTTTATTTTTCTCAAGTACGATTGATAATAATCAGATGCTTCCAATTTTCTATTCATGCCTTCCATGGCGTATCCCTGATAAAAAATCATTTCTGTAGTTCTTGGAATATACTTTATATAGTTCCCAAACCCATCGAGTGCTTCCTCGAATTTATTCAGGCTCAGGGCAGCCATTCCCATGACAAAATGCGCTTGTGGTTCGGCCGGAATGATTTCGTGGGCTCTTTTTGCGAGTTCAAAGGCATCTTTTGTCAAGTCAACGGCAAGATTGCACTTTGCGCTCAATAGGAGACATGCATAATCGTCGGGCATAAGTTTATTTGCTGCTTTAAGTCTTTCATCAGCAGCGCCCAATAGACCTTTGCCCATTTTCTCTGTAGCTTCTTTCATCAAAGTAATAGCCTCTTTGTTTTTTCGCAGAGAAGCCATTTCATCCATAAAACGTTCTTTACCTATATTGTCTGGATATTTGAAAGAGGGAATGAGCGCTATCTTGCGCCGGGCGTTTTGGATGCGCTCTTCATCGAGTGGGTGTGTGCCAAAGAAAAAGTCCAGAAGGGTCGGATCCTCTTTGCGGTTTCTGAGTAATATTTCCTGTAATTCTACGGCACCAATAGGGTTGTAACCTGCTTTACTCATGTAATCGATGGCCAGGGCATCGGCTTCGCGCTCGTTGTCGCGACTGAATTTTTTCACCATTGCCAAGTGGCCTAATTCCGCAAAAAACTTAATTTTAGAAACTTCTTGAGAAGATTTATCTTTTGTTATGTAATATATTAATGCTTTGAATAGAAAATCACTTAGTTCTTCATGTGCAACTCTCTGTGACATATGTCTTGCGCATATATGTCCTATTTCATGTCCCAGTACGGCAGCCAACTGCGATTCGTTGTCAAATGCGTTTAACATTCCTCTTGTGACTGATACAGTTCCGCCGGGAAAGGCAAAGGCGTTATAAAAAACGGCGTTTGTTGGGATAAACGTATATTCGAGGTTTGGGCGGTGCGAGGCAGCCGCTATATCGCGTCCCACGGATGCAACATACTTGACTATCTTCTCGTCCTGAATGGGGCCGAGACAAACCGAAATGTTTGAAGGACCGTACTCTTCGTCCCATTCCCGCTCTTCCTTTTCGGTCATCGCGGCCAGAACGGGTTTGCCGGTCACCGCGCTTTTAGCGCAGCCGCCAAGAACGGTGGAGGAGAGGACTCCAGACGCGGCAATGCCGGCAAGATTTAGAGCTTCGCGCCTGGTTATTGGATGAATAAAATGATTTTCCGTGTCATTCTTTTCCAAGGAATCCTCCATTTGGCAAAATTTCCCCGATGAGGCATATTTAATCAGAGTGGTCGGGGATTGCAATGGCTTCCGTCGCGTATTTTCCCGAACATTTGATGAAAAAAAAGAGTAAAATGGGCGTCTCGGCGATGGAAAGGTTTGGCAGCGTGGGAATAGGAGAGGTAGTGACATGAAGGATGATGTGCTGGATGATGTGAACCGCCGGGCGCGGCTGGCCTTCAACAACGAGATGGAGATGTTGACCTTCTATCTCACCGATGGCCAGTTGTACGGGCTGAATGTCTTCAAGATCATCGAAATTCTGGAGTGCCCCAAGCAGGTTACGGTGATCTCCGGTTCCAAGCCGGCGGTCAAGGGGACCATCGATTTTCGCGGGCAGGCCATCACGCTCATCGATCTGGGGCAGGCCATGGGTTTGACGCCCATCGCCTATCGCACCACCCTCTCCTATGTCATGGTGCTGGAGTATTCCACCTCGGTGCAGGGGTTCCTGGTCGAGCGGCCCAACATGTTGATCAACAAGAAGTGGGACGAGATCCACAGTCCCAAGGGCCACATCTATGATCGCAGCTATCTGACTGCCGTGACCTATCACGAGGGCAAGACCATTCAGATTCTGGACGTGGAAAAACTGCTGGGGGATCTGATCGGTATCGAGGACCGCATTTCCGATACCCTCTTGGATCAGGCCCGGCAGGTGGTGCGCAAGGAGCATCACATTCTGGCGGTGGACGATTCCAAAGCCGCACGGGGGTTGATCGCCTCCGCCCTGACCCAGATGGGTTTGGCTCATACCGTGGTGGAGGATGGCGCTGCAGCTCTGGAGTTGCTCAACGGCTATCTGGAGCGGGGAGAAAAGCCTCCCTTCACCCTGATATTTTCCGATATCGAGATGCCCAACATGGATGGTTTCACCTTCACCCGGCGGGTGAAGGAGATTCCGGCGCTGGCCCATATTCATATCGCCATCCACAGTTCCCTGTCGAACCGGTCTAACGAGGAGAAGGCCCGGCAGATGGGGGCGGATGCCTTCATCTCCAAATTCCAGCCGGACAAGATGGCGGCTGTGGTTTTGGACCAGATCGCCAAGGTGGATGCGGCGCAGAAGGGCTAAATCGCGGCCTTTCGGAACGTTGGTTTGGAGGTCTCTCCGGCAGGAGGCTTGGGACGGCTGCTCATGGCGGTGAGTTCCGGGAGGTGATCCGGCCTTTGGAGGGGCGGATCCGGAAGAAGAGGCTGCCCGGAACGGACCCGAACCCGGTCACCTCGACCCGCCTTTTGCGAAAAAAGGGAGGTGTTCAGCCTCCCTGGGTTTCCTGTTATTCCATTTCTGTTTCATTCGTTCATTAATACGGGGGTCCGGGGGCGATTA